>CAZHJV010000005.1:44225-51335 GCA_964533525.1 uncultured Methanomassiliicoccales archaeon
TCCGTCGTTCAGCTGAATCTGGAAGCTGTATCCGGAGACGGCGCTCGGGAGCAGGCTCCAGTATCCGAATCCGCTGTTGCAGTACTTCGAGGCATCGTCCCCGGTGGGCTCGGTGAACAGGTACTTGTCGAAGACGATAGCGAAGGTGTCGCTCTCGTTGTAGGTGGCAGTGGTCTTCCACTCCTTTCCGTCGAGGTAGTAGATCGCGAAACCGTAGTAAGGTTCGGATCCCCAAGTACCGGACGCATAGGTGACTCCGTTAGCGGTGATGGAGTTGACCCATCCCGAATCTGCGATATCATAAGTCAAACCCTTGTCATCCAGTGTCGCCTTGAGGGCGACGGCGAAACTCTCGCCGGAGTGGGACCCCTGGACGAAATAGCTGTTGGTACCGTCGTTCATCTGCACCTGGAATTTGTATTCCGTAGCGCCGTCGGCCGCGGAAGAGTCATCATCTGCCACAGTTATGGCAAATGCGGAACAGACCATGACCGCGATAACGGCTATTGCAAAGCCTTTCATTCTAAATGCACTCATTTCAAATCACCAAATATGGCGCACCTAACGCCAGGTAAATGGATTATTGTCCCATACGTCCAACTACATAAATAAATATACTTGCCGAAATCCGAACCGAAAACACGACAAAAACCGCAGATCCGCACATGATCCGCCGTTTTCACGGGCCCGCCGCCATAAAGACGGATATCTTCCCGTATCGGGTACAGGTCATACTGACCCTAAACAAAACTTTATAATATGACTCACGATGGAGCACGTATGCAGATTTACGTTGTGAGCAGGGAAGGAAACACCCTCAGGCTGGGCCTCAAAAACCACAGCACCACAATCATTGAGCCCATCATCGGCGAGCTCAACGCGGATGATGCCGTCGAGTACTGCAGGTACATCGTCGACCACCCCGACCTGGACGACCCCTATCTCGAGATCAGGGTCCGCTCCGGAACCCCCGAAGAGGCCCTGAAGAGAGCCTCCGCCGCGGTAGGGGACTACTTCTCCTCCGTCTCCGAGTGAACCGATGTCCTTCAGAAAGTGCACGACTGCCGAGAAAGACATCGGCATGCTGTACTATCTCACCGATACCGACGGCACCGGCGGGCGCATAAAGGCCAGGGCGGAGGACTTCGCGGTGGACGAGGTCTCGGCGGGTCCCGAGAAGGCGGAGAACGGGAAATACACCATCGCCACCGTGAAGGCCGTCAACTGGGAATCCAACCGTATGATCCGCCTCCTGGCCCGCGAGATGGGCATCTCCCGCGAACGGATCGGCTTCGCCGGCACGAAGGACAAGAGAGCTGTCACCACGCAGCTGATGTCCTTCGAGTGCCCCCCTTCCCAGCTGGAGAAGGTCGCCCTCAAGGACATCGAATTTTCCAACATCTACACCGCTAAAAGGGGCATCCGCATCGGCGACCTCACCGGCAACAGGTTCGGCATCAGGGTCACCGGCTGCGGGAAGAGCGAGGGCGAGGTGAAGGCCATCGCCGACGGCGTGAAGGCCCGTATCAAAGCGGAACGGGGATTCCCCAACTACTTCGGCGTCCAGAGGTTCGGCGTCGTGAGGCCGATAACCCACCTCGTGGGCGAGAGGCTCGTCAGAGGGGATATCGAAGGGGCGGTGAAATGCTACGTCTGCGCCCCCTCCTCCAACGGCGTCCGCGATGAAAAGGCGGAGGCCTGCAGGAAAGCCCTGTCCGAGACCGACGACTGGGCATCCCTCCTGAACGCCGTCCCCGATTCCATGGGATTCGAGAAGATCATGGTCGGCCACATCGCCGACCGTCCCGGGGACTGGAGGGGGGCTGTCGCGGCCATGCCGACGAACCTCCAGATGATGTTCGTCCACGCCTATCAGTCGTATCTTTTCAACATCATGCTCAGCAGGAGGATGGAGAGGGGGCTCCCCCTGGGCCGTCCCGTCATAGGGGACGTGGTCGTCCCTCTGGGACCCGATATGGTCCCCCTGCACGAACAGAAGATCGTCGCCACCGCCGGGAACATCGACCTGGTGGAGAGGCAGGTGAAACTCGGCAGGGCGTTCGTCACCGGATGCCTGTTCGGAAGCGGTTCCGAATTCGCCGAAGGCGAGATGGGCGAGATCGAGAGGTCCGTCATAGAGGAGAACGGTCTCGAAAAGGAGGACTTCGTCATCCCCGGGCTCCCGCACTGCAGTTCCGAAGGGGACCGGAGGGAGATCCTCTGTCCCGTGAAGGACCTGACGTACAAGACCGATCCGGACGGTTACACCGTATCCTTCTTCCTTCCCAAAGGCAACTACGCGACCTGCCTTATGAGGGAATTCATGAAGTCGGAGATCACCGACTACTGAATCCCCTTTCTACGGAAGATCAGTTCACCTGGGACATTATCATCCTGGCGCCGAAGACCCCCACGTTCTGGTCGAGCATGACCTGCTCCGTACCGTCCTTGGGGGACACGTTCGCGCTCAGGCTGACGTACTTCTCCGGGATCTCCCTGGGGAGTTTGGATCTGCGGCAGCTGTTCATGTACGCCAGGAGGACCTTCGCCTCGTCGGCGTCCCTGGCCCCTCCGGCCACGTACGCGGCCTCCACGGAGACGAGCTCCAGATCCTTGTTCTTGCCTCTGGCTATCACGTTGTGGGACAGGGTCTCCATCCTGTCGAAGTCGCTGGTGCCAGGGATGACGTCCCCGTAATCCGGGATGTCCTGCAGGTATGCGACGGCCTTCTCGGCCGCCTCCTCATCCAGTCCCATGGACTCGAGGACGTCGGGATCGCTGCATTCGGCGCCCAGCATATATGCGCGCCTCATGATCCTCTCGGCGTTCCTCTTAACCTCCGCGGGAACCTCCTCGACGGGTTCCTCGTCGGGATACAGACGGGATCTGATGTTGTTCGCCTCGGTCCTGAGACCGACGCTGTTCAGGGCGGCCATGACCGCCCTGCAGTCGTCCTCCGACGCGTCGTCGTATCTGACGAAACTGGAATAGGCCGCGTTCACGCCGTCCCTGTCCTTCATCGCCTGTGCGATCCGGGCCAATACGGCGAAGGATTCGGCGCAGGGCTGGCTGTCGATGGATGCCCTGACTGACTTCAGGGCACCCTCGTAATCCCTGTCTCTGAGCTGCATGTCGGCGAGGCGCCTTCCCGCCTCCGCCTCGCGGGGATCCAGCATGAGGGCCGTCTTGAAACTGCCCATGGCGGCGTCCTTGGCGCCCATCTTCTCCTGGACGGAGCCGAGTTTAACGTAGATGACGGCGTTCTTGATCCCGTTCTGTATGGCCTTTCCGTAGGCGTCGACGGCGCCGGCGAAATCGGACTGTTCCTCGCGCAGGTCCCCCGCTGCGGCGTATATCGTCCCGTTGGTGGGGTTCCTCATGAGGCACTGGGACAGGAACGCCTCGGCGATCCTCACGTCGCCGGTCCTGCGGTAGACCGAGGCCCTGAAGAGGATGTAGTCGGTGTTGTCAGGGTCGGCGGCCATGGCGCGGTCGGCCATCCTGCCGGCGCCCACGGTGTCGCCGGCGGCAAGCAGGGACCTCGCGACGGAGATGATGGAATCCGGATCCTGCATGGAGCCGGCCTCCGTCTGTCCGCGGTCCCCTCCCTTGCCTTCCTCGGAATCCTCCTCGTCCAGGGCGGAGTAGATCGTGGCAGCCTCCTCCCCTCTGCCAGTCTTGTAGAGAGCGTCGGCGAGGGCGCGCCTGGTCTTCCTGTCGTAGGGAGACGTCTTGAGAAGCCTGCGGCAGACCGAGATCACGGCCTCACTGTCGCCCATGCGGACGTAGAGGTCCCTGGCGGCGGCCATGAGGCGCTCCGAATCGGGATTGTCGGCGAGGGACTTCTCCGCCAGCTTCTTGGCGCTGGCGTAGTCCTCTATGCGCATGTCCGCCTGGACAATGCAGCTTATGACAGTGTCGTCGGGCTCGCCCTTCTTCATGATCTTCTTGCCGATGTAGATGACATCCTGATATCTGCTGGCGGCGAGGCATATCTTCAGCCTCAGCTTCATCAGCCCCTCGTTGTCGGAATCCGTGGCCTCCGCCAGGTCCATGAAGCTGAGGGCCTCCTCGAACCTGCCGACATCCGCGAGGATCGCCGCCTTCCTGGCGAGGGCGTAGGAGGACCTGGGGTCCAGCTCTATCGCGTGGTTGAACGATTCGACGGCGCCGACTTTGTCCCCCTTCTTCTCCTGGATGCACCCCTTGGAGATCCAGTACCTGGGTTCCCTGGTGTTGAGGAGGACGGCCTTGTCGTAGGCGCCCTCTGCGGACTCCAGATCGCCGAACGCCTCGTCGGCCATACCTTTGGAGTGCCAGATCTCCGCCTTGGGCTCCAGGGCGGCCGCAGATGCGAAGGATGCGGACGCCTTCATGAAATCGCCCTTGGCGTACTCCGCGTTGCCCCTGAGCCTCCTGACCTCGGCGAGGGAACCGAACCTGCTGTCGCTGTCCGCGCAGAGTTTGATGACCTCGGAGTATTTCTTCTCGGAGAGCAGGCCGGAGATGAGCTCGATGAAATCATCCGCCCCGGAGATCGAGGGGATGAGATTCGAGGCGTTGGTGGAGGAGCGGAGCGCCTGTTCCAGTTCGATCTTCGAGAGGTTGTCGGCCGCCTCCCTGTTCTGGGGGTCGAGTTCGAGGACCGCGCGGCACACGCCGACGGTCTTCTCGTTGTCGCCCAGCTCGCGGTACGCCTCCATGAGCACCAGCAGGCCGTTTATGCAGTTGCTGTCGTACCTGACGGACTTCTTCCCGTAGCGGATGGCCTTGAGGGGGAGTCTGCCTGCCAGCATCACCCTGGCCATCTGCGCCAGGAGTTCCGGGTCCCTGCGGTTCTTCTGGAGGCCCTGACGGACGTATCTCTGCGCCTCCGGCAGTTTCCCTTCGGATATCAGCACGCGGGACATTACGGCACATGCGGGCCCGTCCCCGGGATAGGTTGTGAGGATCTGGTCGGCGGCGATCCTCGCCTCCGCGATGTACGCCATGCGCAGCAGGGCCCTCGATGCGTAAACGTAGTCGTCGTAGTCCGAGACCTCCGACCCGAGGAACTCCTTCATGACCTGCAGGGCCTCGTCGTTCCTCCCGATGCCCATATACGCATCGATGAGTCCCCTGGCCACGCTGGGCGACTCGGGATCGTACGCCTCGGCGTTCCTGTAGTGTGCCAGCGCCTTCTCGTAATCCCCGTCCTCCGCATAGGACTCGGCGGCCTCGCAGATGACCGCCACGTTGCCGGGCATCGCCTGGCAGGCCGCCTCGTACATGTTCTGCGCGGAGTGCCAGTCCTTCTCGCACATCGACATCCTGGCCGAGAGGAGGCAGTAGCGGGCGTCCTTCTCCCTGTATCCGCGGGACGCTATGAGGAGGCTCGTGGCAGTCTCCCTGCTCCCCATGTACCACTCGCGGTAGATCCTGTAGAGATCGTGTTCCGCGGAGACGTTGTCCGGGGGTTCCTCGGGGGTCTTGCCGGCCGCCAGCATCTCGCAGGCGCGGGCGTTGGACCAATCCTTCTCCGGCACCAGTTCCGCCAGCATCTCGTAGGCCTTCGGATTGACGGGATCCGAGAGGATCGCCGTCTCGAGGCTCTCTATGGCCTCCTTCTTCCTGCCGAGGACGAGGTCCGCCTCGGCCTTGACGATGTGGAACAGGGGAACGTCGGAGATGGCGTATTCTCCGGAATCGCCCCTGAGGGCGGAGATGTACTGATACGCCTTCTCCCCCTCGTTCTTCAGGGCATAGCATTCGGCGGCGATAAGGGAGGGACGCGTGTCCTGCGGCCTCTTCTTGGAGACGAGTTCCTCCACGGCCGCCTCCCAGTCGTCGGTCCCTTCGGATGCGACCTTCCTGATGAGTTCGGTAAGAATTACAGAGTGCACCTGGCCGTCGCTGCCGAGAACCTTCTCCACGGCCGAGGACAGCGCTTTGAGCCTGTCCTTGGCAGCATCGATCTTCTGAACGGCCTCCCATTCCTCAGTCTCCAGTTTGCTTCCGAAGACCGGCCTTCCATACATGATGGTGCATACGCCCTTCATAATTTAATTTATGCGACAGGTCGGGCGCACGGGAGAATATGACGGATGCAATCGGCGGTTTCGGACGCTGACCGTGGGTAACCGTTATATAGGTCATCAAATTATCAGTCATCCAGTGCAACCGTAATCTAGCTGGTTAGGATTCAAGCCTTCCAAGCTTGCCACTCGGGTTCGAATCCCGACGGTTGCACCAATCTTCTCAAATTCAATCGGATTGCATCTGCATAGCGTCGCCGCATCGGTCCGAAAAATCATCGCGTCCCCGTATGGAATAACCGCACCCGCGGGCGTTCCGGCTCACTCGGATCTTCTGAAGGGACCGAAACCCTTCCTCGGTTCCGGAGGCTCCTTCACGAGGATGTTCACGAACACGCCGCCGTGACCGTAGAACCTCACGCTGCCGCGGTCCCCCGCCACCACCGTGTACACCATGTCGAAACGGAATCCCTGGATGAACTGACGGGGATCCGCCGGGAGAACCGACGCATGGGGGACCGGGTCCCCCTCCATCGTCTGCACCGTCAGGGTGAGGTTGCGGTCCACCCCTCTGAGAAATACGGAGACCTCGGTGTCGACGGGACCCGTGGGCATCACCGTCCACCGGGACCTGTCCAGCAGGAGATCCAGATCCGCAGGGGTCATGTACACCCTGCTGTCGGCGTGCAGCATGTCCTCCAAATCGTCGAGGTTCCTGGCGATCCTTCCCGTGGGGAAGGGCACCCAGATCCCTTTCTGGAGCAGTATCCACGCATAGACGACCTGAATGAACAGCATCGGGAAGGTGGACATATAGTCCTTCACGATCTCCAGCGTGGGTTTCTCCGAGTACCACTGCAGGAATATGGGGATCACGGTCATGAGCACCTGTATCCCTATCAGTATCAGCAGTTTGAGGACGACGTTCCTGAATCCGAACAGGTATACGGCGGAGAACGTTATCTCGGCGATACCCAGGAGGACCCCGAAGAACCCCAGGAAGAAATCGGTCCCCATGGACTCGTCCTCCATGAAGAAGACGTTCTGCAGGATGCTCGCGATACCCAGCGCGATACCGCAGAGGTACACGCCCCTG
>CAZHJV010000006.1:0-36402 GCA_964533525.1 uncultured Methanomassiliicoccales archaeon
AGTTCCAGACTGATACACCGCCGGATATGATCATCTATCAGAACACCAAGGACGGATCAGTCTCTGAAGGGCCTCAAATCCAAATACGGCAAGGCGGAGCAGGCGGCCGTCGCGGACAGGATCATCAAGAATACCTACCGCGTCCTTATGACCCGCGGCATGAAGGGATGTTACGTATACTGCACCGACAGGAACCTCTCCGAATATCTGAAGAAGAGGAGTTCCAAGGGCATAAGATGAGGATTTCGGACCACCGGAATCTCCCGATAAACGGAATTGTTTGACCCCGGGACACCCGATGAAGAGTGTCCCGCGGGTCCTTGCGCCGCCGGACGGCCCCCTTACGGGGGCCGCGTTGGCTCTTATTCAGAGCCAATTTTTAGATACCCCTTATGGGATATCTATCGTGATCTTGATCCAAAGGATCTTGATCACGATCCGGAGACCGTGTCCCTGGCGTTCGATGTTAATCGAAACGATTTACCACCTCCCGCCGGACGGTACCGGCGCACCGATGCTTTGGGGGCCCGGTGCACCGGACTCCCCGCCTTTCGGCATTATTCACTACTTACGCAACCCCTGATAAAGCCCGACTATTGCATGCAGTACTGCGTGTTTCAATAGCGGAAAACGAATTATATGCTGACCGTAAACACCCATTCAGTACCGCATCTGGCGCATAAGATTCAGTCTCGAGAGTTATTCTGCCCGACGGAACGGTTATTTATATCCGCATGAAGAATCGGTCTGCGTGTCGGAACTGGATATCCTGATATGGATCCGCGACAATATGTCGTGCGGAGTGTTGGACGTCGCCTCGAAAGCGGCAGATGTTCTCGCCTCGACTGCGGCAACCTATTGTCTGGCACTTCTTCTTTTAATTCCCCGGAAGACCCGCAGTCTCGGATTCCTCATCCTAGTATCCGAAGCCGTCTGCGACATCCTGTTCGAGATCTCCCTGAAGGAACTTGTGGGCAGGGCGCGGCCGTTCGAAGAGTATCCTGCGGAACTGATTATATCCGCACCGCAGAGCAGTTCCTTCCCGTCGGGTCACACGGCCAATGCATTCGTATTCGCATTCTCCGTGCTGGCACATTGCAGGAAAGCAGGGATTGCGCTCATGATCTGCGCCGTATTCGCCGCATTCTCCAGGCTTTATCTGTTCGTGCACTGGCCCACCGACGTCATCGCAGGCGCGGTCTTCGCACTCGTCTGCACCGCAGCAGTCCGTATTCTGCTGGAAAGATACGTGTTCCCGAAAGAGAAATGGCAAAGATTCGCAGGATACGGCATTTGACGTACTCCATGTATGCATCAGACTTATAACTGTTGATGAAGGTTCCAAACAAACGTAAACCATTCGGCGCCCGCCTGTCCCGTTCTGTACAATAGGAGAAACCGTGCGGAGTCTTATGGGGTGCGTAAAATATGATGCAACATTACCTGAAATGTTTCCTCAGGGCGGTACTCGCGGGTATCGCCATCGGCTTGGGCGGCTGTATCTTCATGGGTATGGTCACGTCTGAATACAAATGGGTCGGGGCGATCCTCTTCTCCATCGGTCTTCTCACGGTCTTCACGTTCGGTTTGGACCTCTACACCGGGAAAGTGGGATACGCCGTCGATAACAAACCTTCATACATCATCGACCTCGTCGTGATAATCCTCGGGAATTTCGTGGGTGCGCTGATAATCGGCTACATGATCCCGATGTCGGATGCAGCACAGGTCCTTCTGGTGGATGCCCGTCTCGATGTGGACATCGACTGGTGGAGGGTCTTCTGCAAAGGAGTCTTCTGCGGTATGCTGATGTTCATCGCGGCCGACTTCTACAAGACGAGGAAAAGCTATCTTGCGACCTTCGTCTGCGTCCCCGTTTTCATACTGGCGGGATTCGAGCACTCGATCGCGGATATGTTCTACTTCTGTGCTGCGGGCGAGTTCACCCTCGATGCGTTCCTCTTTATCCTCACCGTCATCGCCGGCAACGCCGTCGGCGGGATAGTCCTGCCCCTGTGCAGGAAATACATGTACGAGGAGACGCCGGCCGCACCGGCGCAGTAAACATGAGACCGGGCGGGGAAACCCGCCCGGCATTAAAATGTGCCAGCGATACGAAAGCAGGCATCACTGGTGCTTCAGCATGAACTTCTCGAGGAGGTCGTAGGCCTCCTCCAGGGTCTCCATCGGCGGAAGGAGTATGGATCTGAAGTGGCTCTGTCCGAACTCCTCGCAGAAACCGGACCCGTGGACCATGACGATGCCCGTCTTGTCGATCAGGTCGTAGACGAACTCCTTGTCGGTCTTCCAATCGGTGAGTTCCACCTTCGGGAAGATGTAGAGGGCACCGTGGGGCTTGTTGGTGCTCAGTCCCGGGATCTCGTTGATCCTCTTGTAGCTGTACTCCGCCCTCTCCCTGAGTTTCCTGTTCATGTCCACGATGTAATCCTGCGGACCCTGCAGCGAGACTCTGGCGGCCTCCTGGCAGGGGACGTTGGCGCAGATCCTCGCACGGAACTGCTTCATCATGCCCTCGCGGACCTCGTCCATGAGGCCGTTCCTGTCCATGAAATAACAGTACCCCTGCCTCCATCCGGGCATCAGGTTGACCTTGGAGAATCCGTTGAGGATCACTCTGGGTATGTCGTCGGGGAGACGGGACATGGAGAAGAACTTCCCGTCGAACACGATCTTGTCGTAGATCTCGTCGGAGATCACGGGGATGCCGAATTCCGCGGCGATGTCCCCGATCTCGCGGAGATCCTTCTCCCTGTAGACGGCGCCGGTGGGATTGTTGGGGTTGATGACCACGATGGCCTTCGTCCTGTCGGTGATGCGGGCGCGGATCATGTCCACGTCGGGGGCCCAGTCCTCCTCCTCGATCATCCTGTAGGGGACGGTCTTCCCCTCGAAGAAGTTGATGTACTGGACGTAGTTGGGGTACCCGGGCCCGGGCACCATCACCTCGTCGCCCGGTTCCACCATGGCGCCCATCATGACGTTGATGCATTCGCTGACTCCGGCTGTGACGTAGACGTCGGCCGCATTGATGCGTACGCCGTTCTTCTCGTACTCCCTGTCCACGATGGCCTGTCTGAGGTCGAGGTTGCCCTGGGAGTCGCCGTACCCGTTATCCGTGGCGTCCACGGCCTGCCTGAGAGTCTCCTTGAAGTATTCGGGGGTCTCGAAATCCCACTTGTTGGGGTCCCCGATGTTGAAATTGTACATCTTGGTGCCACGCGCGGCGGCAGCGGCGGCGGGTACGGTGATCTCGCGGATCGCATAATTCATTCCCATCGAACGCCTGGATGCCTTGATTCTTTTCTGCATGGCTGTCAGTCCTCTTTCGGCCATACATGCCGAACCCCTTTTTTAAAACTTACAGGGATTCCGGAGAAGAGATATGTTCAGGACCGTCCGTAGAGGCGGTCTATGCCCCAGAGGGCGGTCACCAGGAATATTCCGATGAAAACGGACCACAGCGCCGGCAGCCAGTCCTTCGGGACATCCGCCCAGCGGGCGCAGAGCGTGATGTCGGACGTGTACACTGTGGTCTCGGAGACCTTCTTCCCCTCGGAGGTGTACCATCCGAGGAATTCCTTTCCGCCCATGCGGAGGGACGGGAGGCCGGCATGGCCGTCGCTGCCGGTGATTACTGCATCGGGGTCATCGAGGATGCCGAGGCCGGTGCTCAGTGACACGGTGTACCCGACGGCGGTGCCTTCCCATCCGGCATAGAGGGCGGCGTCGCATGCGAAGAGCGTGGTCCCGGAGATCACCTTCTGGGAGGGGAGGCATTCGGGGGACGTGTACCACCCGGAGAACGCCATTCCCGCACAGGAGGGTCCGTCGGGGAGGATCGCCGTGCCGGGATCGGTCGTGGCGACCTCGGAAGGGAGGACGGGGGCATCGGTCCCGGCAGTATCCGCACGGAAGAATACCGTGTAGACGTCGGAGGATATCTTCGTCCACTGCGCATGCGCGACGGTGTCCTCGGCGAATACGGTGCTGTTCCTTATCCTGACGCCGTCGGCGTACCATCCGCCGAATGAATATCCGGAGCATTTCAGGACCGGAAGGGGCTCCGTCAGGACCCCGGAGGATCCCGTGACGAGGGTCTCGGGGACCGCGACGCCGACGATCCCGGGATCGAAGGAGACCTCGTATCCCGTACCTTCGGCCTCGGATCCGTCCGCCGGCAGGATACAGGATGCCGCGATGCATACGAGTATGCCTGCGGCGGCCAACCCCCAGATGTTCTTCCCTCCAGATGAGCGCATGCGTTTCCTCCTCCGTGATGACTGCAGTCTTACCGCACCACGAAACAGTGCGGCATCCTTTCAGAGGGCGCCCTAGTTCTATTCGGTATAAAAAACCGTCCGACCAACAGTATAAATCCAGCGTCTTTCTACATAATACCATGGCCATGACCAAGCTGGGAAAGAACCACCTCAGGTGGTGTCCCCGTTGCAACCTCCCGATAATGGAATCGAAAACCTGCGCCGTCTGCGGAACCGAGACGAATGCCACGGAACTCACTCCGCCGGCGGACTCCCGCCCCGCATTCGATTACGACATCGAAAGGGTCAGGAAAATGGCGGATTCCTGTTTCGGGGAGGGGTGCGGGAAGGCGCTCATCCCCGAGGGACACCTGGCGGTCATGAACAAGGCACCTGCGATAGACAGGATGGAAGAGGTCCTCGCCGACGGGGCCGTGGTGGCCACCCTCAGGTACGACCTCGGGGCCGGATGGAGATTCATCATCCGCACCCAGGGCGCGATGAGGATCGCGAAGACCATGACGAAGGGATGGGTCACGGTGGAGGACGAGGCCGTCCCGTTCATCAGGGAGAACAGGAATCTGATGGCGCCCGGGGTGGCCGATGCCGACCCGGACATAAAGGCGGACGACGAGGTCATAATGGTCACCGCGGACAGGACCGTCGTGGGGACCGGCGTGGCGAAGATGTCCGGAAAGGAGATGAAGGAATCCGAACGCGGCATCTCCGTGAAGACCAGGTGGCACAAGCCCGAAGAACCTGTATCCTCTGATCTGGCACATACATGGGACGATGCGGTGGAGGCCAACCGCGCCGTCATCGAGAAGAGGAGGGACGAGGCCGTCGCCTTCATCAGGAAGACGATGGAACAGTACAGTCTCCCGACGGTCGTGTCCTTCTCCGGAGGGAAGGATTCCCTTGCGGTCATGCTCCTCGCCATGGATGCGGGGACGGATATCAGACCCATGTTCGTGAACACGGGATTGGAACTCGACGAGACCGTGAAATACGTCCACGATTTCGCGGAAAGGCATCATCTGGCACTTATCGAACAGGAGCCTCCGAAGAATGCGTTCTTCGGGAATCTGGTGTACTTCGGTCCCCCCGCGAAGGATTACAGATGGTGCTGCAAGACCAACAAACTGGGCCCCACCGTGAGCCTCATCACCAAGAACTTCCCCGACGGGGTCCTGTCCTTCATAGGCCAGAGGAAATACGAGTCGGAGGCCAGGAACGCCAAGCCCAGGATCTGGAAGAATCCCTGGACCCCCGGACAGATCGGCGCATCCCCCATCCAGAGCTGGATGGCCATGCATGTGTGGCTCTACATATTCTACAAGAAGGAGCCATACAACACGTGGTACGCCCACGGCCTCGACAGGATAGGATGCTTCATGTGCCCCGCATCCGACATGGCCGACCTCGACACCGTGTCGAGCGCAAGTGCCAGATATCCGGAGTGGGACAGATACCTCTCCGAATACTCGGAGAAGAGCGGACTCCCGGAGGAATGGAAGAAATACGGACTGTGGAGATGGAAGACCGCCCCCAAGTCGGTGAAGGACGAGATCCAGAGGATCACCGGGAAGGAGGTCCCGCCGATGAAGGTGAGGAAGCAGGATGACCCCGACGGAGGCCCCGTGGCCATCAGGGTGCAGGACGGGTACTCCCCGTGCACCCTCGGATACAGCATCGAGGCCGCCCTCTCCCGCCCCATAGACCTGACCAAACTGGAACCCTTCGCCCACGCCCTCGGATGGGTGGTGCAGCTGAACACGGAGGAGGATTCCCTCTCAGCCAACTACGTCACGTTCTACGGAGCCGGATCCATAATCAGCAAGGCCTTCGTGGAGAACGATGCGAGGACCCAGATGGACAGGGCATCGCAGCTCATAGCGAGGGCGTTCAACTGCGTCGGATGCGGACTCTGTGCGGCCAGATGCGACACGCACGCTCTCTACATGGAGGGCGGGAAGGTCCGTATCCATGAGGACGACTGCATATTCTGCATGCACTGCTACGGACCCTGTCCCGCGGTGAACTTCGCACCCGCTGCGCAGGAGAAGGACGGAGAAGGGTTCGAGAACTGAAAAACGGTTTAATACGCCGAAGGGGGTTCTGTGATATGACCTCCGCAGCGACGAAGATGACCGTTCTGGCGGTCGCCCTTGTATCCGCATTCGCGGTGCTGTCGGTGTACTCCGACGGATCCGATGCGGATACGGCGGATTGCACCAAATATTACTACAACCAGCTGGACGACATCGGGAAGGCCATCTACGACGGGGCCTGCTCGATGGAAACGGGCGGAAATACGTTCGTTGTAGAGATGGACATGGACTGGTTCACGGATAAGAGCAAGGACGGTGTAGAATCGGCTTTGCAGAAATCCTTGAAACAGATTTTCTCTGCACTCATGGCTGAAAGACCGGATCTGTATTGGATAGGCAACGAGATACATTACTCTTACCGGGCGTCGTCGCTGGATGGAACCATAACGGAAGTTGAGGCCACTTGTACCTTCACGGACGCATTCGATACGACCGCGGCGGAAAAATCGCTTCTCAGTGCGGCCGTCGACCGCATATCTGTGGACACCGCCAGCAGATACAGTGCGGTGGAATCCATCCATGATGCGGTTGTTGGAATGCTCACCTACGACAAGAGTGGGGATGACATGGACCGGGAGGCGGAAATCCGCTCCGCGTACACCGCCCTCGCCGGAGACCACGGAGTTGTCTGCGAAGGATATGCAAAGAGTTTCAAACTCCTCTGCGACAAATACGATATTCCCTGTATAACCGTCACCGGAGATGCAAAGGGCGCCGAAGAGTCCCAGGGCGAGGGCCACATGTGGAACTATGTCATGATGGAAGACGGGAAATGGTATCTTGTGGACTGCACATGGGACGATCAGGACCCGGCTGTTGACAACTATCTCCTTGCGGGACTCAGCACCGTAGGGATAACAACCGAGGATGGCCCCGCCATCACAATATCCAAATCCCACAGCCCGAACCTTACTCTGGAGGACGGATTCACCCTGCCGACCCTCAGCGACACCGCCTACGTCCCCGGAGGTACTGTCACCTTCTCCGCCAACGGAGGCGATGCGGTGGAACCCGTCACTAAGAACAAAGGCGAGAAGTTCACCCTCCCGGAACCCGTTTTCGGGACCAACACCTTCGCAGGATGGTATACCGATTCCGAATGCACCGGCACCATGTATGCGGCAGGCGCGGAATACACCGTCACCGGCGATGCGACGCTGTATGCGAAGTGGGACAGTCTGTATACGATCTACTTCGCGGCCGACGGGAAGACCGTCGGGACTGTGGCCTTCGGAAGCGTCACCGACACGGTGACAGAACCCGAGGTTCCCGCCAGAGCGGAATACACTGGCACGTGGGAAAGCTATACGCTGGCACTTAGGAACATGACCGTGAATGCTGTCTACACTCCCATCGAATACAAGATCGCATTCAAGGCGGACGGGAACAATGCGGGGGAGAGGACCGTCACCGTCGAGAACATAAGTGCAGGCATCACCGAACCCGCGGTACCTGCCAAAGCGGGGTACACCGGTGCATGGGAAAGCTACACTCTGGCACTTGGGAATATGACCGTCAATGCGGTCTACACCCCCATCGAGTACACTGCCACGTTCGTGGCCGACGGCACCACCCTCGGAACACGTACATTCACCGTCGAGGACAGCAGGATCTCCGACGAACCTTCCGTTCCTCTGAAGGAGTATTACTTCGGGTCGTGGAGCTATACCATAACGGCGGACGACATCACCGCGGAAGCGGTGTACACACCCGTGGAATACAGAATCGTCTTCAAGGCGGACGGGAACAATGCGGGCGAGAGGACCGTCACCGTCGAGAACATAAGTGCAGGCATCACCGAACCCGCGGTACCTGCCAAAGCGGGGTACACCGGTGCATGGGAAAGCTACACTCTGGCACTTAAGAATATGACCGTCAATGCGGTCTACACCCCCATCGAATATACGGCCACGTTCATCGCCGAAGGCATCACCGTCGGGACGTGCACCTTCACCATGGACGATGAGAAACTGGATGCTCCCCAGGTCCCTGCGAAGGAAGGATACGAAGGTTCCTGGAAGTACACCATCGCACCGAACGACATGACCGTCTATGCCGTCTACACCGAGGAGAAGGAAGGCATCCTCTCCGCCCTGACGGAGAATCCGATGATCCTCGGGGCCGCCGTGCTCGTCATCATCCTGATCGTCGCCGGCATCGCAGTCAGACACAGACACTGAAACCATCCTCCGCGCACGCATATTTTTCTGCGTGCGCGGAAAACCCTTAATTACTGTACGGCGGATTAGAGCCCGATTGGAGATGGACTACTATCCCGGAGACCTCAAAGCGGTCATGGACCGCGACCCCGCCATCATCGACGAGAACGACGCCAAGAAGTACCACACCGGATTCCGCGCGGTATGCATGTACAGGGAAAGCCACGAGCTCTGGCTCGCGGGAAAACTCGAGGAGGCCCGCGCCCTGAATTTCAAAGCCCACCAGGAGACGGGCTGCGACATACACCCCGGCGCCACCGTCGGCGAGAGATTCTTCATAGACCACGCCACCGGCGTGGTCATCGGCGAGACGGCCGTCATCGGCGACGACGTCACCCTCTATCAGGGGGTCACCCTCGGGGGAGTATCGTCCAGCAAAGGGAAGAGGCACCCCACCCTCGGGAGCCGTATAGTTGTCGGTGCGGGGGCAATCGTCCTCGGGAACATCACCATCGGCGACGACGTGAGGATAGGCGCCGGATCCGTGGTGGTGAAGGATGTTCCCCCGAACTGCACCGTGGTCGGCGTCCCCGGCAGGATAGTCAACATGAACGGCGTCCGCGTCGACATGAAGGACGTCCTCGACCACAACCGCCTCCCCGACGTCGTCGAGGAGCGCATGAACCGCATGGAGGCGGAGATAGAACGTCTCCGCGCCCTTACGGAATCCCTGATGAAACAGAACAAGGAGTCCTGAGCGCAATGAGTCTGATGATCCACAACAACCTCACCAACAGGAAGGAGGAATTCGTACCGATAGAGCCCGGAAAAGTGAAGATGTACGTCTGCGGGGTGACCGTCTACGACGACATCCACATGGGACACGCCAGGAGCATCATCGTCTTCGACGTGGTGAACAGATACCTCCGCTACCTCGGTTACGATGTCACCTTCGTGACGAACTTCACGGATGTGGACGACAAGATCATCAACCGCGCCGCGGAGAGGGGCGTGGAGGCCCTGGACCTCAGCGCGGAATACATCAAGAAGTATTTCGAGGACATCGAGAAACTCGGCGTGCGCCGCGCGGACATCTACCCCCAGGCGAGCACGAGCATGCCCTACATCATCGATATGGTGAAGGAGATCGTCGACAAAGGGTATGGATATCCCACCAAGGACGGAAGCGTGTACTTCAGGGTCAGAAAGATCCCCGACTACGGGATCCTCTCCAACAGGACCATCGAGGAGATGCGTTCCTCCGGCAGGATCGACCCCAACGACGACAAGGAGGACCCTCTGGATTTCGCCGTGTGGAAGGGAGCGAAGCCCGGGGAGGTATCCTGGGACTCGCCCTGGGGCAAAGGAAGGCCGGGATGGCACATCGAGTGCTCCGCCATGATCAGGCACTACCTGGGCGACGTCATCGACATCCATGGCGGGGGCAACGACCTCGTATTCCCGCACCACGAGAACGAGATCCTCCAGACGGAGGCGTGCACCGGGACCCATCTGGCACATTACTGGATGCACAACGGCATGCTGGAGACCAAAGGTGCCGACGGGAAGACCGTGAAGATGTCCAAGTCCCTGAAGAACTTCTTCAAGGTGGAGGACGTGGCGGCCGAGTTCGACAGGTACACCATCCGTTTCTACTACCTCAACACCCACTACAGCAGCCCCCTCGCTTACGGGGAGGAGAACATGAGGGAGGCCGAGGCGGCGCTGAAGAGGCTATGGAACAACTACCGCGACCTGCAGGCGTGCGCCCGCGACGGACCCTCCGGATCCCCCGAGGCGGCCGCGGAGGCGGCCGACGGCGCAAGGGAGAAGTTCATGGCATCCATGGACGACGATTTCAACACCCGCGCGGCGATAGAATCCCTGTTCGACCTCGCCCGCACTACCAACAGGATGCTCTCGGAGAAGACCATGACCAAGGAGGGTGCTTCCCTCATACTCGGATTCCTGAAGGAGATCGACGGCGTATTGGGAATCTTCCCCGAGGAGGAGAAGGACGACGGTTCCTTCGCGGACGTCATGGGCATCCTCATCGACCTGAGGAAGGAACTCAGGAAGCGCAAGCAGTACGATCTCGCGGATATGATCCGCGACCGCCTCACCGAAGCGGGATATGCGCTGGAAGATTCGGCGGACGGGGCCAAATGGAAGAAGATCTGATCTTCAAAAAAGCCGTACTGGCACTCGGCGGGGGAGTGAAACTCCCCGAGGGGTTCGAGATCCCCGTCAGAGTGTCCCATTCCACCTCCGGCCCCGGCGCCGGGGGCGATTCCGTCGCCTTCTCCTTCGGAGGGATGCGCGTGAAGAAGAGCGTATCCTACGGGAAGGGGGAATTCGAACTCCATGAAAGGGACGACGGAAGTCTGTTCCTCACGCATAACGGGGAACCTTTTCTCGACAGGGTCGAATTCGACCCCGTTGTCTACCACTGCCCGGAACAGGCGTTCTTCACATTGGATCCGAGATGCTCGTACAGATGCGCATTCTGCGCATCGCCCCGTCTGCCCGCGGAGGATTACAAAGGTCTCACGGACGAAGACATCGCCGGAAAATGTCTCGATGCGTACCGGAACATGCGCATGAAGGCGGTATCCCTGACCAGCGGGGTCATCGGCGGGGACGTGGACGCCACCGCGGACAGATTCGTCTCCTGCATAAAGGCCGTGAGGAAGGTCCTCCCGGATGTCAGGATCGGCATAGAACCCTATGCGGACAGCAGGACCCAGATCGTCAGATTCAAAGAGGCGGGGGCCGACGAGATCAAACTCAACATACAGGCCGCCGTCCCGGAGATCTTCGCGAAAGTGTGCCCGGACCTCGACAGGGAGAACATCCTGAGATGCCTCGGATACGCTGTGGAATGTTTCGGGAAAGGAAACGTCACATCCAACATAATCTGCGGTATGGGGGAGACCCCCGAAGAACTCGAGAACTGCATGTGCCAGATGTGCGAAATGGGAGTTATACCCACGGTACGTTCGCTCAGGCGCAGCAGTTACAACAGGGAGGCCCTGGAGGAAGCGATAGGGGATGTGCCCCCGATCACGCCGGAGGAACTGGTGGACATAGCGCGGATGCACAAGGCCGTCCTCTCCCGGTACGGGATGGACACCCGCACCTGCGGGACCATGTGCCTCGAATGCGGATGCTGCGACCTCGTCCCCTTCAGGGATTTCTGATCTTTTTAGTGAGGTATTCCGTATATTCGCATGCTTTGCAGCGGGCACCGTTGCACGGTTCGCCGCAGGCGCAGAATTTCGGTTCGTAGGGAGGATGGGCCTGCATCAGCAGCGGTTTCAGTTTGTCGTAGGACGACACTATGCTGAACTTCGACCCGGGGGACCTGTCCTCGAGACCGTCCACCATATCGCGGTATTCGTTCCTGAGGGCCGCCTGCCAGTAGGGGCATTCGCCGTCCCAGTGGGGGACCTCCCTCACGATGGAATACAGGAGGGACTCCTTCTCCGGAATGAGTCTCAGGGGGTAGAAACGGGGGATGAGGCCCGGCCTTATATTGTCCGTATGAGGACCCAGACGCGCGAGGCGCTCCGTATCGCCCCTGACGATGTTCATCATGACCGACTGTGCGATATCATCGAGGTTGTGGCCCGTGGCGAGGAACTTCGCACCGATCTTCCGGGCCTCGTCGTTCATCAGTTTGCGGCGGAATACGCCGCAGTAAGTGCAGGGACTGTTCCCGCCGGAGACCGGCGCTATCTCATCCATCGAAAGACCCAGCTCCGAAAAGGAGCGTTCCCTGTACTCTATCGAATTCTCAGAACAGTACTTCTTCACGATGTCGAGACTCGGCGGGCGGTACCCGGCGATCCCTTCGTCTATCGAGATGCATACGAGACGGATCCCGTTCTTCTCGTTGAAAAGCGAACGGAGGATGCTCAGCATGACCATGCTGTCCTTTCCTCCGGAGACGGCGGCGCCGATCGTGTCGCCCCTGTGCAGGGAGACCTCTTTGCGGATCTCCCTCTTGACCCTCCGCTCCACGTAATCGGCGAAATGGTCTGCGCAGAGGTGCGTGCCGTTGTATCTGACGAAGGTTACGGCGGGAGCGCCGCAGAGGTCGCATCTCATTCGGTACCCTCTTCCTCCGCATCGGTCTCCATGATGTACTCCAGTTTCCTGGCGAGTTCCCTCGGGGGGATGTTGGTGATGCCGATGTAGAGGGCACGGCCGCCCTCCTCCTCCCTCCGGGTCTCCGTCTTTATGAGACCGTTCTTCTCCAGATCCTGTACGTAGACCGCGAACTGGGTATGTTTGCGTGCTGGGACCTCGTACTCCTCGCATACGACGCGGTACGTCTTCTCCGCGGCCGTCCCGGTGATCTCCGCCTTGTCCTTCATGCAGCGTGCTATGGCCAGAAGGGTGATCCTGCGGCTCATGTCGAGCTGTCTCAGTTTGTTCTCGGAGACATCGCTGTATACGGAGGAACCGGCCGTCCTCACGCCGTCCGGGACGATGGTCATGTCCCCGTCGGCCTCGGCCTTCACGGCCGCCTTCTCCAGGGACTCGATCGCATAGCGGGCGTCGCCCAGTTCCGCCGCTATGTCCGCCAGCATATCGGCGCAGTCGTCCGGGAGGGCCCCGGGCACGAGGGCCATCTCGGCCCTGGATACGATGATCTCCCTGAGTTCGTCGCGGGTGTAGCGGGCGAAGGATACCCTGTTCCCCCTGCCGAAGGACGACATGGACGCCTCGTCGAGGTGCTCCGCGATGGACGTCTGGGATATCATGATGAGGGACACGGGGGTGTGCCCCTTGGTCTCCTCCGAATATCTGGACAGCTGATAGACTATGTCCTTCCCGTTGTTGTTCAGAAGCACGTCCGCCTCGTCGAGGATTATGACCACGGGACAGGCGTCCTTCTCGATGTGCTTCCTTATGGAGACCATCATCTGCCCCACGGAGAATCCCCTTCCGGGGAACATGGGGTCGTAATTCCTGAGGATCTCCAGGACGGCGGCGTACTCGCTGTTCCTGAGCCTGCAGTTGACGTAGATGACGGTCATCATGCCGCCCTTCTGCTGCATGTATCTCTGCATATCCATGCAGAAACGCTTGGCGGTGACGGTCTTCCCGGTACCGACGCCCCCCGTCAGGAATGCGGAGGAGGGGCTGCCGTAGTTAGCCAGGGGGGCGAAGAACTTCTCCAGCTCCTTCATCTGCGTCTGGCGGCAGACAACGGTGTCCGGGACATAGTCGAAGTCGAGCTTCGTACCGTCCTTGATGATGACGGAACGGCGTTCGAACATGTCAGTTCCTGCTGAAACGGCTGAATCCGGCGGCGCCGAAGACCTCGATGCCGTGTTTCTCCCACACATCGCATATCAGATTGATGCCGAGGGAGTCGGAGGACATGTGGCCGGAGATGATCATGTTCATGTGGCACTTCCTGCAGGCCTCCACGGCGCTGTTGGGGAAGTGCATGCCGATGATGGTCCCCACGCCCGCCTTCGCGAGTTCGGCGTAGATGTCCGCGGGACCGGAGGTTCCGCCGGTCATCTTGGCGATGATGCCGCCGCAGCGGGAGTCCTTGTCCCCGACGATGATCTTCGGGGGGTCGTTGAGTTTGGCGGCATAGCGGTACTCGGGCTCCTCCATGAGGAGGTCGATGATCTCGCCGAGGTGTTTCGGCTCCGCCGCCCTGATCTTGTTCTCGAGGAACTCCTGCACCATGTTGTCGGCGGGGGAGTGGACGTTGAACATGGGGATCCCCAGAAGCCTAGCGGCGTCGGCGGCGCGGTTGAAGTTGTCGCCGCCCACGTTGTAGAGGACCTCGTCCATGCGGGGTTTCATGAGGGCCTCGGCCACGTTGATGGGCACGCCGCAGTCGTGGTAGATGTCGGTCTGCATCCACATGACCTTGGGGAAGGGATTCCTGGATTTCCCGAGAGGGTGGTGGCACACGACGGCGTCGATCTCCTCCCCTTTCTCCCTGAGCCTGTCGGCCAGGAGGATCTCGGCGGGGCTTATGTCGACGCCCCACATGAGCCTCTGTGCCTCCTTCTCCTTGGCTATATCGTCGCCCCAGGAGAAGCGGCAGTCGTAATAGGGGTTCCACAGGCTCTCGGTGTCGAAGAACTCCTTCTTATCATCGTCGAGCGCATCGTACGCCTTCTTCGCCTTGGAGAGGACGAGGTCCACCTCGGATTTCGGACGGGGATCGTGTTCCATACCCGTCTGTATGGCGAGTCTGTAAGCGTCGTATATCTTCATGTGTCCGCGGTATGCCGTCCGATTAGAAAAACACTGGGTGCATATCGGGAAACCCGGCGCATTTCCGGAAGCGAACGGGAAGTCCCTTCATCCCGCGACCCTGTCCCAGTACATCCGGGCCTTCTCCGGATCCTTCGGGACCCCGTATCCTTCCCTGTAAGCGGCATCGAGGACGACGGACGCCTCCGACACCCCCTTCCCGGAAAGATCTTCCAGTTTCTCCAGGGCGGAGACCCTGTCCCCGTCCCTGAGTTCCCCGAGTATCCTCAGGAACTCCGCCGAATCCTCCGATGGATCCGCGGCGGAGACCTCGGCCTCCATGAGGGAGACAGCCTCTCCGACGGAATCGGGACGGAAACCGTCCGCAATGAGGAGTGCCAGGTGCACCTTCGCCTCCCCGCATCCCTTTTCGATCGCCTTACGGAAGAATTTGGCGGCCGATGCAGTGTCCGCGAACGGACAGTCCCCATACTCTCCGCCCATGAGCATCCCGAGGCGGAACAGAGCCTCTGCGTGTCCCCTCACGGCGGCTGCATACAGGGTCCAGTAGGCCTTCCTGAACTGCACGGCATCGTCCGCAGTGCGGAGGTATCTCATACCCGCCCTGAACAATGCGTCAGTGTCGGCGGGAGGGATATCGGCGCCGGTGTATCCGAAGGGCCGCTTCTCCCTGGCGAGGGCGTACGCCCGTTCGGCGTCCTTCCTCTTCACGCCGCTGTCCTGGAGGATGCCTATGACGATCTCCCTGCTTTCGAGGATGAACAGACTTCCGGTACAGTAGACTGCGAGCAGTTCTTCGGCCTTCATACGGGAGTGAACGCGGAGGACTGATTATACGTTTCGCCCGGGAGGGACAGTTGTATGCCGTATGGAGGGAGGCTGTACGGAGTATGTGCCAGAAGAACTGCGCCGTATCGAACTCGGAACAGTCCGCCACTTCCAATGCATCGAGGAAGTCCTTATAAGGATCCATTTTCCCGCGGAACATGATTTTCCTCATGTGATTGTAGAATACCGAATATATCTCGCGGTTGGGGATAGACAGGGAATATGTGTCCCTTAATGGACAGTGTGTTATGCCGCCTTCGGAGGTTTTTCCGATGCATCCCGTTTTTCTTCCGGTGTCCGGGCCTTGCAGAAACCCTTCCGTATGAGTGTTTTCCTCGGGGTGGGGTTGGATAACTTATAATAACCTAAAGTGCGTCCGAGCGGACAGTAATGGTGAATCCATGGCTGAGAAAGTCACAGTATCAATCATCAAGGCTGACATCGGATCGATCTGCGGTCATATGACCCCCCACCCCTCCATGATGGCCAAGGCAAAGGAGATCCTGACCGACAAACAGAAACAGGGAGTCATCGAGGACTTCTACGTCACCCGTGTCGGCGATGACATCAACCTCTATATGACCCACTACAAGGGAGAGGGCAACAAAGAGGTCCACACCGCCGCCTGGGAGTGCTTCCAGGAAGCGACGAAGATCTCCAAATCCATGCACCTCTACGCCGCCGGACAGGACATCCTCACCGATGCGTTCTCCGGAAACGTCAAAGGAGCCGGACCCGGCTCCGCGGAGATGACATTCGAAGAGAGGCCTTCCGAGCCCCTCATCTTCTTCATGGCCGACAAGACGGAGCCCTCCGCCTACTCGCCCATCCTCTCGAGGATATTCCTCGACCCCTTCACCACCACCGGCCTCGTCATCGACAAGAGGGCCAAGATGGGATTCGACGTCGAGATCCAGGACGTCATGGACCACAAGAAGGTCACCATGTCCTCCCCCGAGGAGACCCTCAGCATCCTCTCCCTCCTGGGAGACACCTCCAGATACGCCATCAAGAGGATCAACAGCAGGGCAGGTCTCGGACCCGCCTGCGTCGTATCCACCGACAAGCTCAACCTGACCGCCGGCAAATACATCGGAAAGGACGACCCCGTCTGCATCTGCAGGGCCCAGAGCGGTTTCCCCTCCGTGGGAGAATACACCCAGGTCTTCCAGAACACCTGGCTCGTGGCCGGATGGATGAGGGGTTCGCACATCGGTGCGTTCTACCCCTGCTCGCCCGAGGATTCCAACCCCGTGTACTACGACGGACCTCCGAGAATATGCGCTCTCGGATTCCAGCTCTGCGAGGGACACCTCCAGGGACTCGAGCCCAAGGGCGTCAAGGGCGGAGACCACATTCCCGTGGACATCTTCGGGAACAACACCTGGGACAACGTCCGCTCCAACGCCATCAAGGCAAGCAGGCTCATGAGGGCCCAGGGACCCTTCCAGCCTTCCATCCTCGGAGCGGAGGAGATGGAGTACACCTCCAGGCCCGCGGTGCTCGAGGATCTCAAGAAGAGGTTCGAGCCCCTTGACTGAGCTTGGAAAACACACGGTAATAGTGAACTTCAAAGCCTACCGCGAGGTGGACGGAGAAGCCGCGGTCAGGTTGGCACAGCTGTGCCAGCAGGTCTCGGAAGAGACCGGCGCCTGCATCGCGGTCTGTCCCCCCGCGGTGTCCCTGGCCGCCGTCGCGGCGGCCGTGGACATCCCCGTTCTCTCCCAGAACGTGGATCCCCGCACCCCGGGTTCCGCCACCGGATGGGTCACCCCGTCCATGGTGAAGGCCTGCGGCGCCGTCGGCACCCTGATCAACCATTCCGAACACAAGGTGCCTGCGGATACCGTGAAGGAATGCGTGGAACTTTCCCGCGGATGCGGCCTTGCCATCGTGGTCTGCGCCGACAACGTGGAGACCGCGGCATGTCTGGCACATTTCGCACCGGACTTCGTGGCGGTGGAACCCCCCGAACTCATCGGAGGGGATATCAGCGTGACGACAGCCAATCCCGCCGTCGTGGAGAATACGGTCGAATCGGTCAAAGCGGTAAACGGATCCGTCCGCGTGCTCTGCGGAGCGGGCGTCAAGACGGGCAAAGACGTCGCCGCCGCGATAGCGCTCGGAGCGGACGGGGTTCTCCTCGCATCCGGCGTCGTCAAGGCCAAAGACCAGCGCGCGGTCCTTCTGGACCTCGTGAGTGCACTCTGAAGAACCAAAAAAGCGGTATATAGGAACGCTATCGGCCCTTCAGGGATTGCACTTGAACGGAAGGAAACATACCATCATCCTGACTCTGCTGGCCGTCGCCGCGGTGGTCTCACCCACGGTCCTGTGCGAAGGCGGTACCGCCTCCGCAGGCACATCTTCTGATCCGACTTATTACGATGCGGAGGTGACTCCGTTCACCTTCCCCGAGAGCAAGGGGACGCCGATCCTCACGACCCTCTCGGCCGCCGAAAAAACGGTGGACATAGCTGTTTATTATCTCGGAAGCGAGGACATCGTAGCGCTTCTGTGCGACCTTGAGGAGAAAGAAGGGGTCGACGTAAGGGTTATCGTCCCCAAGAACGCCCTCGGCATAGACATCACCCAGGAGGTTTCCAGGCTCAAGGAGCTCGTCGCCTGCGGAGGAGAGGTCAACATCATCAATTACGACGGCTGCGATGAAAAGAGGTACAATTACTTCCACAACAAGTATGCAGTCATCGACAATGATACGGTAATCATAACCTCCGAGAACTGGACCGAGTCCAATATGAGCAGCAAGGGGAACAGGGGATGGGGAGCAGTCATCCAGAGCGCAGGATATGCGGAATACATGACCGGCATATTCGAGAACGATTTCTCCGAGACGAACAGCGATGTGAAGAACATCAACGACGCATATCCTGATATCGAAAAATCGGGAGACCTCACCTACACCATCCCGTCCGCCTACCCGACCGTCACATACACCGCCAAGGTGGCGCCCGTAACCTCTCCTCAGAATTCGAAGACCGCACTGACCCAGTTCATCGATTCCGCAACCGAGCGCATCTATGTGGAACAGCTCGATGTCGATGATACGAACGCATCTCTTACCGAGGATTCGCTTATCGCGGGAATGGTGGAAAAAGCGGATCTGGGTATCGATGTGAAATATATCCTGAACGGTATATACGAGACCGGTTCGGACAAAGATACGCAGGACCATCACGCTCTCATACAGACCCTTAACGGGAGCACCAAGATCAAAGCAGCCATCTACGAGAAGACGAAGGCTTTCCCGCAGATCCACAACAAAGGAGTTATCGTTGACGATAAGGTATGGGTCGGATCCGTAAACTGGACGGAGTCGTCCTTCAACAAGAACCGCGAGACCGCAGTGATAATCGATTCCGCTGAAGTGACCGATTATTACCTCGCATATTTCGATACGGATTTCTCCAACGCATACAGTGCCAGCTATACGAAAACCGATTCTCTTGGACATACCCTGACGTTCGTTTCCGAAGTTTCTGCCACCAACACCTCCTACGGGGTCAAGGCGCATTACCATTGTCCCGAGTGCAACAAGGATTTCATCGGCGACGCCGAAGTCTCGGCCGAGGATATGAGGATAGAGAAGACCGCCCAGGAAGAAAAGGGCGGACTGATGTATTATCTCGGTGCAGTCATCGCGGCGATAGCGGTCGCGGCAGCGGCATTCATGAAGAAGTCCGCGAAAAAGGCTGTCCGTTCCGCATCCCATTCCGGAAAGAGATCCTCCGGAAAGAGAAGGTAAATTAACTGCAGTACCCCGGTTTTAAGCCCTCATACCGCAAAACCGCAGTATGAGGTTCGGGTCCGGGGTACTGTCAACTTTTTTCTGCCTAGCCGTCGCGGCGCTGTTGCTAAATCCGATCATTCCCGCCTTAGCCGCAGGCGGCTCCCCGACCCTCCTCATAACCGAAGTCAGTCCTTCTGACGAGGGGGTCTCCATACAGAATGTATGTGCCAGTCAGGTGGATCTCAAAGGGTGGTCCCTGACGGACGGGGAGGGAACGATCACATTCTCCGAGAGCAGGATCCTGTATCCCGGGGAACGTCTCACAGTGGTTGCGGAGGCTGGGAAGAACTGGTTCTCCTCCAGATCCGGAACGATACAGACGGATGACGCATCTTTTTCCAAGAAAGGGAGGTTCATTCTGGCGGATTCCGGGGACGAGGTTCTTCTCAAGGCCGGCGATGCGATCGTGGATCAGGTCTGCTGGGGCAATTCCGCCGGAGTGTCCGGATGGGACGGCAATCCCGTCCGGATAAGTTCCCTCATGTACCTCTTGAGAACCGGTTCCGAAGACACCGATACATCCGGAGATTGGATAACGACGAGGGCCGGATGGACGAATCTGACCTATCCCGGGACATCGGCCTTCGAGGCCGAGGTCACGCCTTTCTCGTTTCCGGAGAGCGGCGGAGGTCCGGTGTACAAAGCGTTGGAATCCGCGGACACTTCGGTGGACATCTCCATCTATCTCATATCCTGTCCGAACGTCATCGCCCTTCTCGCAGACCTATGTGCCAGAGGGGTGGAGGTGAGGCTTCTCGTCGAAGCGGAACCTCTCGGAGTAGACATAAGTTCGGAACTCTCCCTCCTCAAGGTCCTCAGCGATGGAGGGGCGGATGTCCGCCTGATAAACTTCGGAAGCGATCCCCAGAGGTTCGTGTACGTCCACAACAAATACGCCGTCATAGACGGGGAGACGGTCGTCATCACCTCGGAGAACTGGACTTCCGGCAATATGGGATACGGCAGCGGGAACAGGGGATGGGGGGCGGTGATAGCCGGGAGCGGATACGCCGGTTACATGGAGAAGGTGTTCGAGAACGATTTCGACACCGCATGGGGGGACACGTTCCGTCTGGAGGATGCATATCCCGGACTGAAAGGGTATTCCGGAGTGCTGGAGTATGAATCTCCCGTCGTGCCGGATACGGAAAGTTACGGCGCATACGTATCTCCCGTACTGTCTCCCGACAATTCGTTCTCATCCCTCCGCACCCTCATGACGTCGGCGGAGGAGAGGATCTATGCGGAGGAGATGGATCTGGGAAGTTCCCTGTCCTCTGTCGGCGGGGATACTCCCGTGTCATGGATGGCCTCCGCGGCCGCCCGCGGTGCGGATGTCCGTTTTATATTGGATTCTTCCCAGTCGGGCGGAAGCGAACACGAACTGTATGTCAACATGATAAACGAGGCCACGGGCGTGAGCGCCTCGGCGGTCTCGGGAGGGAAGAACTTCTCGCTCATCCATAACAAGGGGATAGTCATAGACGGCGCCGTATGGATCGGTTCGGTCAACTGGACGTCCACGTCCTTCGACAGGAACAGGGAGACGGCGGTGTTCATCGTATCCCGGGAGGTGTCCGACTTCTTCGCGGATCTCTTCCTTTCGGACTTCGGCGTGAGCGGGGCAGACGTGGAGAGGGACGGGCTGTCCTTCACGGCGGAACTCGTCGAAGGGAAGAGCGGGTACGCGGCCGTCCTGAGGGCCGACGGACCCGCGGGTTCCGTCTACAGATGGACCGTCGACGGCGAGACCCGTCTGACGGACGTTCCGTCCGCCGTATTCGAGGTATCTTCCGGATACCATACGGCCTCCGTATCCATCGAAGGGATGGATGTGTTCGAGGAGACGGAGTTCACCGTGCCTTCCGACGGCGGCGGGGAAGGGTACGTTATCTATTTGTCGGCGGCCGTCATCCTCCTCATAGGTACGGCCGCCGCATTCTTCCGCGGAAGGCCGCATGCCGGACGCGGAGGAAGACAATGGAGATCAGGAAGATGAGGGCGGAGGATTCCGGCGGGGTGTATTCCCTCATGTGCGAATCCCTCGATTCCTATTTCGCGCCGTCGGTGGTCGAATATTTCCTGATGCAGTGGCCCGGCGGGCAGATCGTTGCGGCGGATTCCGCCGGAACGCCGATCGGATACATCGCCGGTTCGAGGCTCTTCGATTCGCGGGTTTCCGTGGCCCTGTTCTGCGTGAAGAGGGAATACCGCAGGCGCGGTATAGGGTCCGCCATGCTGGAACGTTTCCGTCAGGCGGCCGCGATGGACGGTGCGAGGACCATCCAGCTCGAAGTCAGGGAAACCAATTCCGAAGCCATGGGATTCTACCGCCGCAGGGGATTCATGCCCACGGAGAGGCTGGAGAACTTCTACGAGGACGGCGGTGCCGGCATAAGGATGGTCTCCGGGGTGTTCGGGTCCGGTAACTGACTATATATCCGGTCCGTATATGCCGGAACATGGTTTCCCAGGACGCTGTCGACCTGTTCTCGCAGGCGAAGGAATTCTACACCGAGGGCGAGGACCCGGAGAAGGACACAAAGGCGTTCGGACTGTTCGTCAGGGCATCCGAGGCCGGCTGCATCAAGGCCGAATATTATATGGGCCGGATGCTGGACAGGGGCTACGGGGTGGGACAGGACTACGCCGGGGCGTACGGGCATTATCTGAAGGCCGCGGACTGCGGAAATCCCGATGCGGTGTTCTCCATAGGGGTGCTCTACTACTACGGGCGCTCGGTGGAACAGTCGTACGCCAAAGCCATGGAGTGTTTTCTGAAGGCCGCAGACCTCGGCAGTGCGAAAGCCGTCTACAACATCGGCGTCATGTATGACGGCGGCATCGGTGTCGAAGCGGATGCGCAGAAGGCCCTCGGATATTACACGAAGGCGTCCGAGATGGGGAGCGAGAAGGCGGAATACAACATCGGGATGATGTACCGCACGGGGAAAGGGATTCCGCAGGATGATGCGGAAGCTCTCAGATGGTTCAGGAAGGCTGCCGGACGCGGTATGCTCAAGGCGATCTTCAACGTCGGTCTCGCATACCGTTCCGGGAGAGGTGTCCCCCTCGACGAATTCGAGGCCATGAGGTGGTTCAAAAAGGCCGCCGACATGGGACATCAGAAGTCCAAGAACATGGTGGACCTCCTTCAGAAGAAATACAACGTCATCACGACGATAAACTGAAATAAAAACGGGGCCGGTCTCCCGGCCCCGGAAAGGGTTTCTCAGTTGAACATACTGTCCGAGCCGTCGATATGCTCGTTCTGGAAGTAATATTCCGAGTTCTGGTTCTGGGCATCGGATACGTCCTTGGTGATGCCCTTCTGATAGGAACCGTACCTCTCCCTGATCTGGTCCTCCACGGGGCGGGCCCTGATCTTGGCCTTCTTCACATGTTCCGCGGTTATGAGTTTGGATTTCTCCATGACCGCTATGTCCCCCGCGGCCCTGATGAGACCTCCCAGTTCCCTGAGCCTCAGGGTGAGGGAGTTCTTCTGGCCGTCGGCCTTGGCACGCCTCTTCCCTTCGAGGATGATCTCCTCCACCGCATCGATGGATGCGTTGGGTATGTGTCCGTCCATCGCGATCTCCTGGGCCACGAACTGGGCGTATTTGGCGCGGTTGTGGCTCGTGTCGGGCATCGCGGTGTCCACCAGGACCTCGTATCCGTTCCCGATGATCCTCGACCTGAGGGGTGAGAGGATGTTCTGGAGGTCCTGCATGTTGCATGCGGCGACCAGGATGAAATCGCAGGGCACGTTGTCCACCTTGACGCTCGCTCCGCTGGACTGCGGATTGCGCCCGGTTATGGGGAACTTCTTGTCCTGCATGGCCGTCAGGATGAATCTCTGGAGGTTTCCGAGGTGGGAGATCTCGTCGACGAAGAGCACTCCCTCGTGGGCCTCGTGGATCGCTCCGGGGATGACCCTCTGGTAGGCGGGCACTCCGATCTTGTCGTGGCCCCCGTAGGGGTCGTGTCTCACGTCTCCGAGGAGCTCGGTCTCTGATGCGCCGGTGGCCATGACGAAGGGGTCCCTGTCCAGTTTCACGATGGTCTTCGTGTTGGACTTTTTCTGGAGGTTGTTCCTCTTCTGGAGGGCCTTCGTGTCGAGCATCCTTATCTTGTTTCCGGCCCTCTCGAACACCACGGTCTCCTCGGTGCCGTCGGCCAGCTGGCGGGTCGTGTTGACCCTCTCCTTGCCGGCGGACATCTGGGGCATGGCGGATTCGAGCATGCCGAGGATGTCGCCGAACGGATTGTTACCGGCGACGCCTCTGTCGATCTTGCTCTTGCCGCAGTTGGGGCAGGTGATCTCCTCGGGTGCGGAGTAGCTGCCGCATCCGGAGCAGTAGTATCCGAGACGCTGGGCCACCTTGGTGGGGGCTTTCTCGGGATCTATGAGCTTGCCGACGCTCTCCTGCTGCGCCTCGGCCTCCGTCAGGACGGTCTTGTCGTCCAAGATCTCCAGGAACGGCCTCTCGGGGTTCTCCGGGTTGTGGGCGACACGCATCTCCTGATGGGGTTTGGGGAGATTCATGGAGATCGCACGGGCGATCATGGATTTCCCGGTGCCCGGGGGACCGACCAGGAGCAGATGCCTGCGCTGGATGGCGGCGATCTTCGCGAGTTCGATGGCCTCCTCCTGTCCGAGGACTCTGTCCAGCGGATCGGAGGGGATGAGCACCTCCGCGGTGCTCTTCATGCCCTCGACGTCGTCCCAGGTCTCCACCGGTCTCTTCTTCGCTGCTGCCATGTGACGGCCTCAGACAAGATCGTCCCTGGTCCAGATGACGATGTCGGCGGGGAGTTTGGAAATCTTCCCCTTGCGCTTGCAGACGAGCGTCTTTATGCCCTTCCCGGAAGAGATGTCGAGGATGTTCTGGGAGATCACACCGTCGAACACGATGGTGCGGATGCTTTCGTCCTCGCTCTTCTTCAGGTAGTTGGCGAGGGTCTTGACCTCCACCTTGTCGACGACGGTCCCGTCCTCCGTCATGAGGACGGAGTTCTTGGTGCCGGTTATGTCGGACAGGATGTCCCTGAGATTCTCCTGTTCGGGAGTGAGGACCTTCTCGGCCTTCGGCTCTTTCTTCCCGCGGACGGTCTTGGGTCCGCGGATGGTCCTCTTGGGTTTCTCCTCTTCCGCGGGCTCCTCGGTAACGGGTTCCTCTGCAGGGATTTCCTCTGCAGGCTCCTCAGCAACAGGTTCTTCCGCGGGGATCTCCTCGATTGCGGGCTCCTCAGCAACAGGTTCCTCAGCAACAGGTTCCTCAGCAACAGGTTCCTCAGCAACAGGCTCTTCCGCAGGGATCTCCTCGACTGCGGGTTCCTCAACGGCCGGGATTTCTTCTGCGACCGCCTCGGTCACAGGCTCCTCGTCGGGGGTCTCCTCCATGAGTTTCCTCTTGGCGGGGATGGTGTCCACCGTCTGATCCTCCACGGGTTCCTCCTCTTCCTCGAAGCGGGGCTCCCTCTGTTTCTTCCTGAATCTGTCCGCGGATTCGCTGTCGAAGCGGTCGCTCTTTCTTCCGCGGCGCCTTCCGTAGCCGTTATCCTCGTCGTCATCGGACTTTCTGGAGTGTCTTCCGTTCTCGTGTTTCCTGAAAGACCTCTCCTCGTCGCGGTCCTCGAAGCCGTTGCGGCGGTTCCTGGGGCGGTACTCCTCCTCGGGTTCCTCCGACTGCTTCTCCTCGGACGGGAGTTCCTTCTCCTCGAAGGAGAGTCCGTTCATCTCCATGTACTGGTCGCCGGGGACCTTGTTGCGGAGGCATTTTACGAGCTGTTTCGCGGAAAGTTCCTCGACCTCGTGCGCACGGGGTGCGCGGGCGACGTAGTCGATCTCGGACGTCTGGAAGAGTTCCCTGAGGATCAGTTCCCCTCCCCTGTCCCCGTCGACGAATGCGGTGGTGACCCTCTCCCTGGAGAGGTCCTGCACGGTCTTCGGGACGTTGGTGCCCTCGACGGCGATGGCGTTCTTGATGCCGGCCCTGAGGAGGTTGAGGACGTCGGACCTTCCCTCGACGATGATAATCGCCTCGGAGTTCTTCACGTTGGGTCCGGCGGGGCAGCGCTCCTTCCCGTAGGTGGTGATCTCCTCCACCTGTATGCTCTGTCTTATGTTCTGGGTGAGGTCGGCGCTGGTCCCTTTGGACTGCTCCACGAGGGAACTCAGGAGTTCCTTCGCGCGCTCGACGATCTTCTCCCTCTTGGTGATGCGTACGTCCTCTATTCCGAGGACCTTGATGCCCGCCTTGCAGGGTCCGACGCGGTCGATGGTCTCGAGGGCGGCGGCGAGGATGACGGTCTCCACCTGGTCGAGGCTGCTCGACATGTAGACGATACCCTCGGACTTGCCTCCCTTGGAGACGATATCCACTTCTATCCTTCCGATCCTTCCGGATTTCTGGAGGTCCCTCAGGTCGAGGTCGTCTCCCAGAAGTCCTTCCGTCTGGCCGAAGATCGCACCCACGACATCGGGTTTGTCGACGATTCCGTCGGCGTTGATCTTGGCTTTCACCATGTATTTTGTTGCGTTAGGGTCAATGCTGTTCATTGAAACCGCTCCGGGTTTTTATTTCCAGCAAGAAAAATACGGTTGCCCTGTTCTTCCGATATCCTATATCGGTGTGCGGTACCGCGACGCCTTCTTTCGGCTGTCCGGTCTTCGAATCTTCCCATCTTTTGTTTTTGCCCAGGTGTCCTTCATCGGGAGCTGCGGCGGTGATTGCACGGGAGCGTGTCTCCGTGCGGATGATTGTGATTGTGTGAACAGGGGAACGGATTCCCCTTGCTGCTCTCTGTATCTTTTACTGAAGATATAAAGATTGGCGGGTTAATCCGTCCCGGCCCGTATCATGGATTGATTAAACGCCGATTATGCGTCCTCCCGCCTTCTCCATGAGGTCCCTCGTCTCGCGGTCGCAGGTGAAGTAGATCACCTGTATGTCGCGGGAGAGTTCGGCGGCCGCCTTGCATGCGCCCTCCTTCCTTCCGCTGTCGGAGGTGAGCAGAACGTCGTCGAGTATCACCGGAGGTCTCTCGTCCGAGAGGCTCAGCGACACGGCCATCTTGAGGGAGAGTTTCACCTGGTCCCCCAGTCCGGAGGACCACTGTCCCGAGGTCTTGACCTCCCCCGTGCGGAGATCCTTCACCGCGAGGGATTCGGATGCGGGGTCGGACGCCATCCCGTAGCGCCCGTCCGTCATGAGCGAGAGGAAGCGGTCGGCGTTCCCGATGACGCCGGGGCTGCTGCCGGAGTACATGTTCTCCGAGGCCTCGTCGAGGATGATCTGCTGCATCATGAGGGACGCCCATTCCAACGCGGCGGCGTAGACGGCGTTCTCGGCCTCGGAACGTTTCGTTATGGCATCCTCCACAGATGCGTCCCTCTCGATGTTCCTGAGGGCCTCCTTCACCTTCCCGTATTCCTCGGAGAGTCTGTTGACCTCCTCGGATGCGGCGGAATATTCGCCGTCGGCGGTTTCGGGATCGGTGTATTCCTCCGCAGGGGACGTGTCCGCAAGACCCCTGAGGGCGGAGATCCTGGACCTCACGTCTCCGAGTTCTCTGCGGTCCGCCATCGCTTTTTCGAATCCGTCCTTCCCGCCGAATCCGGCGTAGAACAGGGAGAGTGCATTCTCCGCATCCTCCTTCCCGCGGGAGGCCTTCTCGAGGTCCCACCTGCGGTCCCTGAAGATCTCCGCTTTATCGAGGAGGGCGCGGAGGGTGTCCGCATCGGTTTCGGGATCGGTGCGCGGTATGCCTATTTCTGATGCGGCGCGTTCGAGGTCCGCATCGGAACCGCTGTCGGACGGACGGGGTTCCGCGGCGGGCACGGCTTTCTTCGATCTCATGAACGAGACGGCCGCAAGTACGGCGCCCGCGGCCGCGACCGCGATGCCCGCGGGTGCGTTCACGAGGGCGACGCCGATGCCCGCGGCGATCATGACGGCGGCCAGGATCAGCACAGTGTTCCCTCCGCGGGCTTTCTTTTCCTCGGTGGGCAGGAGCGTTTTCCCGCCCTCGTATCCGCGGTCCCGCCGTGCGCCCAGTTTTCCGATCCTCCCGGAGTTCCTGAGGACCGTGTCGGCATCGTATCCGCCCATGGCGTTCTCCGCATCCCTGCAGAGACGTTCCGCCTCGGCGGACTCCTTCTCCGCATCATCGAGGGATTTTCTGAGACGGATCTCGGAGGGGATGCAGTCATCCCCGAACCTCTCGCTGTATGCGAGGGTAGATTCCTCCGCCTCCAGTTCCTTTATGGCGGAGACGGTCTTCTCCCGTTCCTTCCCTATGTCGGCCTTTTTTCTCGCCGTATCGCATTCGGAAGCCTTCTTCCTGGCCTCTTCAAGCTGTGCTCCGAGGGTCTTCTCCCTCTCCGCGAGGGTGTTGTAGGCCCCGTCGCCGTTCTCCCTCATCTGGAGGCGGACGACCTCCTCCTTTGCGGACTGGAGGTCCTTTGCGAGGACAGACATGCGGGATTTCTCGCTGCGTCTCCCGTCGGGGACGTAGGACGTGCGTTCTTCTTTCAGTTCCCTGAAGATCTTCGGCAGGTCCTTCCCCCCGGGAATGGTCAGGAAGCGGTTCCTGATGTCGCCTTTCTCCAGATCGGATACGTCGCGCAGATCGTCGGGATCCATCGAGTAGATGGAGGTGTACTCCTTTCCGCTGATGCCGCATTCGGCGTCCACGCATCCGAGGGATTTCTTCCCGTCCCTCTCGATCATTCTCTGTGTGCCGTCGGACATGCAGATCTCCAGTTTCCCGCAGTCGGATTTCTTCGTCTCCGGGTATCTTATCCCCGTCTTCTGGAACAGTGTGGAGGTGATGAACGAGCGCAGGGAGGATTTTCCCGCCTCGTTGGGTCCGAAGAATACGTTCAGTCCCGGATCGAGGGTGTAATCCCTGTCGGACAGGCTCCCGAAGGAACCGATGCGTATGCGGAGGATCTTCACTGTCCTCCCTCCCACAGCCTGTCCACGAGTGCCAGTTTGGCCTTCTCCGCCAGATCCCTGAGTTCCCCTTTACCGGCGTAATACTGCAGGTATGCGCGCATATCGGAGGCGGGCCCTCCCGCGCACAGCAGGTCGAGGATCTCCGCATCAGTCATCGCGGAGTACCTCCCCGCGGTGCGGACGACCTCGGAGATCAGGGTGCCTCCTTTGGCGGCCTCTTCGATATCTATGTCGGGAAGGGTCTCGATTCCCCTTATGTCGACGCTGCACCCGGAGGCCGATGCGATCGCATCGGCGATGTCTCCGGGATTGGAACGGATGATGTGGTTGAGAGGTCCCCTCCCCGTGAACGTGAGGCAGATGACGGACCCCCTGGGACATTCGGGTACGACGGATTCCACCAGCTGGGACACGTCCTTCTTCCAGCTTATGTCCGCCTTCACGTTCTTCCAGACGATCCCCTGCGTCGGGACGAACTCCATTCCGACGGAGTCCCCGGATACGGATACGAGATAGCAGCCCTTCTTCCCGGTCTCGCTGCGGTCCCGGCCCTGTATGTTCCCGGGATAGACGATGCAGGGGTCCGATTCCCTGAGCACGGTCCTTTTGTGTATATGTCCCAGAGCCCAGTATTGGATGTCCTTCCCGAGCAGGTCGGACATGCCGCAGGGGGCGTAGCAGTTCGCCCCGTCGGAGAATCCGTCCACGGTACAGTGCAGTACGCCGACCGTGAACATCCCGGGGGTGCCGTGCATCCCTGAGGCGAGGTTCTCCGCCGTGTGCATCGTGGTGTAGCTGGAACCGATAATCTCCACCTCCCTGCCGTTTATGTTCAGAACGGCGCGGTCCTTCCCGCCTTCGAGTATGCGGACGTTGTCCGGATACGCTATGCTGCCGTCCCACGAGGTCTTGAAATCGTGGTTGCCGCGGACGATGAAGCAGGGTTTCCCGAACTCCTTCATCTTCCCGCAGAAGAACAGTTTCGTCCTGGGGGTCTGATTGGCGTCGTCGTAGATGTCCCCGGAGATCACCATGAAATCCGCCTTCTCCTTCGCAATGTCCACGATCCTGGAGAAAGAATCGTAGATCGAGGCGCACAGGTCCTCCCCCAGTTCCCGGTTCTCCTTGGTGATCGCATAGAATCTGCTGCCAAGGTGCAGGTCCGCGCAGTGAATGAATGTGAAATCGGCTCCCATCGGACGGAAATACTCGGATTCTGTTTTTATCGTTATCGAATTTTGTTAACTTCGGGATGTTAAACCGGGTCCGGCCGTCCGGAGCAGGTACGGCGGAACGGCATATTCCCGCTGTCGGCGGAAACATCCAATTTAATAGGATACACCCGCTACGGTGCATCGATATAAGGAGGAGAGACGACGGACTGTATTAAGAAACGGGTGGAGTCGGAGATCGAAAGAGGAAACATCGGACGCAACAGGGAGTGCGGGTACTATCCCTGCCATTTCGAAGGTCAGAACTGTTCTTTCTGCTACTGTCCCTTCTATCCCTGTATGGATCCCGTCATGGGATACGACGTCACCTCCCGCCACGGGAAGCCCGTGTGGTCCTGCGAGGACTGTCTCTTCTGCCACCGTCCCGAGGTGGTCGAATTCACATTCGGGAAGATCGGGGAATTGGGCCTTGAGGCAGGGGATCCGAGATTCCTCTCCGACGTCTTCCCGGAAGCTAAAAAGAGGTTCTGGCACAGGGGAAAGGCCCTCATGATCCTCGGCGCCACTTCCGATGCGGGAAAATCCGTCACGGCGGCCGCGCTGTGCCGTTTGTTCCACAGGATGGGCTACCTTGTGGCGCCTTTCAAGAGCCAGAACATGAGTCTCAACTCCAGGGTCACTCCCAAGGGCTGCGAGATCGCCATGATACAGGTCCTGCAGGCCCGTGCGGGAGGCCTCCGCAATGCGGACGCCCACATGAACCCCATCCTCCTCAAACCCAAGGGGAACACCGTGTCCCAGGTGATCGTCGAAGGGAAACCCGTCGGGGATTATACCGTCCGGGATTATTACGGGAAGTTCGTCCCGAACGAGGGCATAGAGGCGGTCCGCAGGAACATGGATTTCCTCAAAGACAGGTACGATTATGTCATCATGGAGGGCGCCGGGAGTCCCGCGGAGATAAACATCTACGATGTGGACATCGCCAACATGAGGGCCGCGGAGGCCGCCGATGCGGACTGCATCCTCGTCGTGAACGTGGAGTGGGGAGGTTCCTTCGCCTATGCGGTGGGCACCGTGGAACTGATGCCGGAGAAGGACAGGGCGCGCATCAAAGGGATAATCTTCAACAACGTCCGCGGGGACCCGGAGAAACTCAGGCCCGGCGCGGATAAACTGGAGGAGATGCTCGGTATCCCAGTGATAGGGATAATCCCGCATCTGGACGTGGAACTCCCCTCCGAGGATTCGGAGGCGTTCAGGAGAAGGAGGACCGAGGGCACCGGCGCACTGCACATCGCCGTGGTGAGGCTGCCGAGGATAGCCAATTTCACGGACATCGACCCGCTGTTCACGGACGACACGACGGTGGAGTTCACCGATTCCGCGGAGGACATCCTCTCCGCCGATGCGATAGTGATCCCGGGGACCAAGAACACGGTTGACGACCTCCTGTGGCTGAAGGAGACGGGACTCGCGGACGCGATAAAGAGCATGAGAGGGAAGGTCCCGATCCTGGGTATCTGCGGCGGATATCAGATGATGGGAAAGGTCCTCCACGACCCCAACGGCATCGAAGGGAAGGTCCCGGGCGACACGGAGGGACTGGGACTGTTTGACAACGAGTCCTACTGGGGCGAGTACAAGAAGAGGACGGTACGCGTCCGCTGCGAGATGGCCGACGGCGGAGGGGAGGTGGAAGGTTACGAGATCCATATGGGTATGACCGACGTGAAGGAGAAACCCCTCTTCAACGTCCTCGCCGTGGGCCGCAGCGGGGAGACCGAGGGTTCCGTCCGCGAGGACGAGATGCTATACGGCACCTATATCCATGGGGTCCTCGACAAACCTGCGTTCAGGAAGAAGTTCCTCTCCCTGATGAAGCATGACGGGAAGAAGGTCTCGATAAAGGAGCCGGAGGACCACGATGCCGTAGTGGACAGGAACCTCGACATCCTCGCCGACGGTTTCGAGAAGGGATTGGATATGGAGGCTCTGAAGAGGATCGCGGGGGTGAAACAGTGAAGTCCGTGATTTTCCTGGGTACCGCCTCCGGTGCGGGGAAGACCACGGTCGATGCGCTGTACTGCCGCCATCTGGTGAGGAAAGGACTCAGAGCGGTACCTTTCAAGGCATCGAACCTCTCCCTTAACTCGTACGTCACCGAGGACGGGAAGGAGATCGGGATGGGACAGGCTTTCCAGGCGTGGGCCTGCGGAACCGAGCCCGCCTGCGATATGAACCCCGTCCTCCTGAAACCTTCAGGCAACGGGAGGATGCAGGTGGTCCTGCGGGGCGAACCGTTCATGGATACGGGTCGCGGTTCGGAGTTCCCCAGGGACGCCGTGATGGAGAAGGCGTGCGAATCGTTCGACCGCCTGGCACATTCGTCCGATGCTGTCGTGTGCGAGGGTTCCGGATCCCCCGTGGAACTCAATCTGATGGACACGGACATGGCGAACACGGGCATGATGAGGGCCCGCGGGATACCCGCGGTCCTGGTCGGGGACATAGAGAGGGGCGGCGTCTTCGCCGCGATCTACGGCACCTGGCGCCTGATACCGGACGACCTCAAACCCCTGATGAAGGGATTCCTCATCAACCGTTTCCGCGGCGATGCGTCGATACTCGCACCCGGAATAAAGAAAATAGAGGAACTGACGGGGATGAAGTGCCTCGGCATCATCCCGTACGCTGTGCTCAGGTTCCCGGAGGAGGATTCCCTCTCCCAATCCGGAGGAAAACTGGGCGGAGGCGACATCCATGCAGAGTTCGTGAAGAATCTGGACGAACTCCTGGATTCGGCGGAGGCGGAAGGTCTCGATTTCGGGGAGATCGACAGGATCTTATCCGCCTGATGCGACCTTCAGGGCCTTCACCGCCTGACCGTCGGTCAGGGCGGTGTCCATGGGGACGGGTTTCCCGTCGATCAGGAAGAGATATGCGTCGGGGACGATGCCGGCCGTCCTCGCGGCCTCCATCACGGTGATCCCGGGAGGGACCTCCGTGGTTTTTCCCGATACGGTTATCCTGCACACCATAGGGGACCGATGCGGGTTGTACGTATATGTCCTTTCCGTGCCGTCCAAATACATTGACTGTGATGGCGGCGCTGTCCACATGATTACGCTCGACGATTTCGCAGACGATTTTCCCGACAGGATCCTGGTCCTCGATACGGAGACCACCGGTCTCAGCGGGGGCCCGGAGTTCCGCGGCGACACCAAACACGACGCCGTGGTGGACATAGGGATCTGCGAGGCGTGCCTCTCCTCAGGTACCGTGCGCGACGTGTATTCCAGCATCGTCGGTTACGAGACCGATTCCTGGCCGGACGAGATGCTCCATTCCTGGATATTCGAGCATACGGACCTGACGCCGGAGAAGGTGGCGTGCGCGGTACCCTTCTTCGAGGTGAAGAAGCAGGTGGAGAAGATCGTCAGGGGAAGGTGGCTCACGACATACAACGTCCGTTACGACCTCGACAAGTTCCTCTACCGCGAACCGTGGTTCTTCAAAGGACTGTTCATGGAGTGCAGGGACATCATGTTCTCCGCGGCGGACGTATGCGCCCTCCCCCTCCCCGACCCCCGTCTCGAGACGAAGTTCGAGAAATACCGCTACCCGAAGCTGGATTATGCATATGCGAAGATCCTCGGAGGACAGGACCCGGCGGGGATACACGGGGTGCAGGACCACCGTGCGCTGTCGGATGCGAGGGTCGCATCATACGTCATGCTGAAGATGTACGCCGACGGGAAATACGACCCGATGGATCTCCGCGGACGTCATTCCTGACCGCCTTCGAAGCTCTTCGCGGTCTCCTGGGATTCCTTCTCGAAGTTCTTCTTCAGATGGTTCCTGATCTTCAGGTCTATCCATTCGGACATCCTGTTGAGCCGCGGGCTCTTGAGGATCAGTACGGTGGCGGCGAACCATACGGCCGCGACGGCGATTATCTCGGTCCATTCGTCCGCCTGGAACTGGAACAGGCATGTGACCCCTATGCAGACCTCCGGGACGTTGTAGAGGGCGTACAGGGTCGCCAGAAGGAGCAGTCCCAGAAGGAGGGGTTTCACATCGGAGGTCCTCTTCCCGTCGACGGACATGAACTTCAGCGGAGGGAACAGGATGTACAGCTGGAGGATTCCCGCCAGGAGGAGGAATGCGATCATGGCGTTCCTCGCGGCGATCTCGTTCCATCCGTTGCCTTCGGAACCGAGTTTGTCCAGCAGCTCCGCTTCCGTCATCCCGGAGTTCTCCATCATCTGAAGGACGGAGCCGGCGAGGTCGATGTCTGCGTGGTAGAAGTACGCATAGACCGCGAATGCGAACACGACGGTCGTTATGGCCGTCGGTATGACGTAACGCATGACGCTCGGCAGGATGAGGTCCCTGTTGTCGGACGGTTTCGCCCATATGGTGAGCAGGAACGCGGATGCGGACACGGTGAGGAACGCATACAGGGTGTTCTGTATGGGCAGGAGCGGGGTCTTGTTGAACAGGAGCAGGAGTCCGACCACGAGGAAGGCGATGATGATGTTCCTGGTGAGATACAGTTTGAGGATGTCCCTCATCCCGCTGACGGTGCGTTTCCCTTCGACGATGGCCTTGGGGAGCGCTTTGAAGTTGTCGTTCATGAGGATCATGTCCGCGACGCCGCGGGCGGCGCCGCTTCCGCTCTGGACGGCCACCCCGACCTGCGCCTTCTTGATGGAACGAACATCGTTTATCCCGTCCCCGACCATGGCGACGTATCTGTCGTTCATACGGAGGGTCTCCACGACCTTCTCCTTCTGCTCCGGACGCATGCGTCCGAAGATGTTGGTCTCCAGGACGGCCCTGTCGTAATCCTCTCCGGAGAGGGCGGCGAGATCGTCCCCCGAGATTATCCTCCTTTCGCCGGGTATCTCGGCGATCTTGAAGATGGCGTCGACCGTCTCCGGATCGTCCCCCGAGATCACCTTGATGTCGATGCCGTTGTCGGAGAATTCCTTCAGGATCTCCTTGCAGTCGGGTCTCACCTCGTCCATGATGGATATGACGGCGAGGACGTCCATCTCCGGAAGGACGATGTCGTCTCCGCTGTGCAGGGGTTCGGACCCTCCGGAGAGGAAGACCACGGAACGGAGTCCCCTGGATGACAGTTCGGACAGTTTCCCGTCGATGCCTTCGGGATTCCTCACGCGGCTTTTCAGGAAGGGCCACGCTCCCATGACAATCGTGTCGTACGAACCTCCGTTCTTCACGCGGACGGCGCTGAATTTCCTGTCGGACGAGAACTGCACCTCGTCGTCCAGTTCGTATTCGCCCGTTCCGAAATGCTCCTCGAGGGCGGTGACGGTGCGGTTCCTGCTGCCGGTGAGGGATACGAATTCCTTCACGAGGCGGTCCACCCTCTCCGTGTCGGGACAGATGTAGTCTATGCCGTCGAAGACCAGGTTGTTGGTGGTGATGGTGCCCGTCTTGTCCATGCAGACGGTGTTCACATGGCTCATAGACTCAACGGAGCTGGCATTCTGGAGCAGGACGCCGGAATCGGCCATACGGACGGCGGCAATCATGTATGTGAGGGTGATGAGCAGGAACAGGGCGATGGGGACGATATCGAGGACGATGACGGCCTGTCTGAGGGAATCGAGGGCGCTCATATCCCTGAAGATGTTGAGCACCACGAGGAGTGCGAGGAAGAAGAATGCGAGGACCATCAGCGCTTCGGTGACGGCGTTTGTCTCCACCTGCATGGGGGTTTTCTTCTTCTCGAATTTCCTGGCACTCCTGAGCATCTTGGAGGAGAAGGTGTCCTCTCCCACCTTGGTGACGGTGAACCAGCATTCGCCGGTGACGCAGTAGGATCCGGAGTAGACGGTGTCGCCGACGTGTTTCCTGCGGGTGCTGGATTCCCCGGTCAGGAGGGATTCGTCCATCTCCAGCATCCTCTCGTCGGTGACGGTGCCGTCGACCTGCGCCTGATCGCCGGGTCCGAGGTGTATCGCATCGTCGATGACGATCTCGGAACGGTCGATTTCGACAATTTCGCCGTTCCTGACGGCGCTCACCTTGGGTCTCATGAGGAGGGCGATCTTATCGAGACGCCTTTTGGCACGCATCTCCTGGATGGTGGAAATCAGGACATTGAAAATGATGATCCCGGTGGCGGCCACGGCGTTGATGTAATCGGGTTCGGCCGGAACGACTATCAGAAGGGCGCCGAGGATGAAGAGGATGAGGTTGAACGGGGTGGCTAGGTTCTTGACGAGGATGTCGAGATAACTCCTGCTCGGCTGCTCCTCGGTGCTGTTGGACCTCCCCGAGTCCTTTCTCTCCTTGACCTCCTCCGAGGTCAGTCCGACCGGTTGCATGGCCCTGTATTAAGGACTACCGTTTTTAATGTTACTTGTACGCACATCGGGAAACGGCATGTCCCAGAGCCTCATTTCCGGCAGGACATGAGCGCCTTCCCCGTCTTCTCCACTATCTCCTCCATGGGCAGCGGATCGAATTCCTCGGTCTCCCCGAGGACGAGCCATTGGATGAAGCATTTCGCCCTGCGTTTGTAGACCCGTTCCGCCACATGCGCATAGACGCTCAGCTGGAGTCTGTAGTCGGCCCTGTTGCCGTCAGACACATCGTTCTTCCAGTCGTGGATCTCCACGGCGTCCTCCCCGACGGCGATCAGGTCGATGACCCCTCTGAGGGTGACGTTGAAACTGTCTATCGGCAGGGAGCATTCCACCTCCGCATCGAGTATGTGTCCCTCGCGGAGTTCCTCTATGATCCCGCGGGCCTTTTCGACCTCTGGGTATGTCTCGTAGATCTTCGGGTC
>CAZHJV010000006.1:36412-47030 GCA_964533525.1 uncultured Methanomassiliicoccales archaeon
GTCGAGATCTATCCCCCTCGCCAGAAGTTCCGCGTATTTGTGGACGGTGATGCCGTAGTTCTTCCCTTTGGCTCCGGCGGTCTCGTCGGACTCTTCGAAGTTCACGCCTTCGTTCCCGAGACCCATGATCGCATGGACGCCGATGTTCTTCCTGCGGGGTCTGATCGCCGGCAGGACGGGTTTTTCCGTAACGGCCTCGGCCTGTCCCAGATGTTTCTGTATCACGTCGGACAGGGGATTCACGCTCTTCGCGATCTCAGCGTAATGCCGGAAGAAAGCGGAACTGCCGCCGCTTGAATTATCCGGATTTTTGTAGGAGATCATGGTGACATACTGAGATGCCCTGGACACGGCGACGAACATGAGACGTCTCTCCTCATCGTAGTTCTTTTTCCTGGATTTTTTTGCGACATATGTCTTCCAGGAGGTCTTCACCATCTTCTCCCCGTTGAATCCGATTACGGCGTTCATGGCCCTGACCCCCAGTACATCGTCGAACATGAACGGTTCCGAATCGGACCGGGTGCTGGGGAACGTGTTGGTGTCTACATACGGGATGATGACGATCGGATATTCCAGACCCTTCGATTTATGCATGGTCTGTATCGTGACGGCATCCTCGTCGGGGGCGCCCTCCACCCTGTAGGCGGTCTTCTCGTTCATATCCGATTCGATCATCCCGATGACGTCGGAGACGGTCATCAGAGAGGAACGATGGGCCTTGGAGATCACGGACATGATCGTCTGGGTCCTGTCGTTGTCGAGTCCGTAGAAATCGAACAGGGTGGCGATCACGTCGGTGATCCTCCGTCTCTTGCCCCGGAGTTCCTTCTTCAGGGAGAGGATCTCCTCGGGTATGCCCGTCTTCCCGGTCTCCGGGTCGTATTTGACCATGGCGGAGATCTCGTCCGCCGGATAGTTCATGTCGGCGAGGATGGGCCCTATGCCCCATGTGTCGCGGTCGTCGTTCAGGTATCTGAGCCATGCCAGCAGCAGTTTCCCTTCTCTGGTGGACATGACCTCGATGTCACCCTGGAAGAATGCGGGGATGCCGGATTTCCTGCATCTCAGGAAGGCGTTCTTGCATCCGGACCCCGTCCTGCACAGGATGGCTATGTCGGAATATCTGACGGCGCGGACCGACTCTTCCCCGGTGGCGGGATCCCTGTAGCGGATGCGGTACCGTCCGCTGTCGACATAGTTCGCGATCCTGCGGACGACCTCATCCGTCTCATCGTCCTTGGATTTACAGACAACAGTCTCGAATCCGGTCAGTTCCTCGGGAGCGTCCCACGCGGCGCTTATGGTTGTGACCTTGGATGTGTCCGGGCTGGGTTCGTGTTCGCTTCCGCGGGCGCTCAGGGCGTCGAAGGCCCTGTCGACGATGAGCTGGGAGCTGCGGTATCCCGTCTTCAGAGGCAGACTCGCGACTTCGCCGATGTCGTAGCATACACGCTCCTTGTCGTCGTTGAGGTATCTGCGGAGGCTCCTCACCCTCTCTTCGAAGCACGTTATGTTCTCGATGCTGACGAATCTGAATCCGTATATCCCTTGTTTCCAGTCCCCGACGACACAGAGATTCGGTTCCCTGAGAGCCATGAGAGCGATCATAAGCTGATTGCTGTTGGTATCCTGGAACTCGTCGATGATGAGGTATCTGCACTGGATCCTCTTCCTGGCCTCCGCATCCTCGTAGAGGACGATGAATGCGAACGTGGCGGCGAGACCGAATGTCAGACGGTCGTCGATGACGCTCCTGCGGATGAATTCGTAGTAGATGTCGTGGATCATCCTGAGGAGTGCAGGTCTGCTTTCGTCCTCCGCTGCGAGATCCAGCAGATGCGAGTGCATTTTTTCGTTCTCCTCATCGGTCTTTCTCTTGCCGTGAACGAAATCCTCTCTGCAAAATCCCTCCACCTTCAGGACATCGCCTACCGCGGCCCAGTCCTCGCCTTTGGGATTCCACTGGCTCATTTCGGCGCGGAGGGCCTTCACATCTCCGAGAAGGTCTTTCCCGTCGTTGCCTCCGAACCATCTGCCGATGCCTTCGGTCTCTCCGTTGCTCCTGAGGGGGATGATCCCGCGGGCCATCAGACGCCCCAGGAGGCTGTAGAGGGATTTCGGATCCTTCTGCGCGAGTGCGGCGATGTCGCCGTATTCGGAGGCGTGTTCCGCCAGGAAGCGGTCGAGGAATCTTCTGAAATACACCCTGTTCACGGATTCGTTCTCCGTTATGTCGGCGCTGCGGGTCAGCTCCTCCTTGTCGAATCTGAAGAAGCGGCCAATCGTGCCGGGGGAGGATTTCACCACACTGAGACAGAACGAGTCGAAGGTCTGTATCCTCATGCCTTCCGCGGCTGTGACCATCTTACGGTAGGTTTCGTCATCGAATCCTCCGCCGTTCTCCATGAAACGGAGGTCCGATACCGCTTTCACCAGACGGGTGCGCATCTCCTCCGCTGCATTTCTGGTGAAGGTGAGCATCACGATGTCGTCCTTTCCCGCCCCTTTGCGGAGGAGGTTGATGCATCTGCTCACCACAGTCTTCGTCTTCCCTGTACCGGGCCCCGCATCTACTACAATCATCCCTTCCGTCCTGTCGATTATGGCCTTCTGGGAAACGTCTTCGGACATCACTCCCCCTCCTCTTCGCTTTCCTTGTTCTCGACAGCCATGCATGCGTTGCGGTATTCGCACTTGTCGCAGTCGAGTCTGCCCGGAGACACGTCCTTGAACGGGACGGTCCTTATCCTCAGCGACTCTGTGTAATCCGAGGTCAGCCGTTCGATGAAACGATTCAGGATGTCGAAGGGCACGTATACGGTTCCGTCTGCTCCGACGGATATGGGTTCGGACATCTTTTTGAGGAAGGTTCCGACGGTGCTTGCGGCATATCCTGTGATGTCCACAATCCTGTCGGTGAGAGCCTGTGATTCGCTCCATCCGTCGTATTTCATCTCTTCCTTCACACGGGGTGCAATATCATCCCATGCATCTGCAATCTTCTTTTTGCTGTTGGAATAGGCCTCCTTCACGGGAGATTCTTCACCGGTTACAAAGTCGTCGTGGGCCGTCCCGACGATCTTCACGCGCCGTACGTTCTGCATTACGTCGAACCCGTCCTCGGTGGAATCGATGTCGTTGTCGCCGATGTAGAATTGGTTGAACGTCCCTTCCTCCCTCTTCAGACTCTTTTTCAGGGCGGCGAGGTATATCAGGGGCTGGAATTCGCAGTATTTCTTGCTTTCACGGTCGAACCCTTCCGCTATGTCCTCTCCGGATTTCGGTTTCCCGGTCTTGTAGTCGAAGATCTCGCTCCCGATGCATACGTCGAATTTGGCGTAGATACGGTCCTCGGGGAAACTCAGACCCGATTCGGCCAGATGGGAGTATTTGGTGAGTCCTTCCTCCTCCATGAGGGAATTGGGATACTCCCTCTCGGAGACGTCGATGTCCAGCGGGACGTTTTCGGGCCTGATCGTATCGATGTACCTCATCAGATTCGAGATGTAGATGCTGAATTTGCTGCGGTCCAGTTCCTTCTCGCATTCGCTGGACATTCCGGAGTAGAGGCTGTCCATCCTGTCGAGGTAGTAATCCGTGCCCTTCTCCTTCACGACCTCCGGGTAGCAGAGGTACAGTTCCGCGAATTCGTGGAGGCAGTTTCCGAATACGGTGTACTCGCTGTCCTCGCTCTTCAGCAGTCTCTTGAAGAGGAACTTTATCGGACAGTCGCTGAATGCGTTGTAGGAAGTCTTGGAGAATGCCCTGTCGCGGTCGTCGGCCGCATCGGGGACCTCTATCCCCACGCGGGGGAACTCCTTCTCGCTCTCCGCGATGTGCCAGCATCCTTCTTTGTACTCGCCGCAGATGTCGCGGAAACCGTCGATCTTCCTGACGGGGTTGCCGCAGGAGTCCTTGAACAGGTCGGTTATGTGGCGGCAGGGCTGCGTCGGTTTGCCGCCGGAGACGGGTTTGACGATGTACATCCTGCAGTCGCCCTGCTGGAGGAGGACGTTCATGCGGACGGCGTTCTTCTCCGCCTCCGCCTGTATGTCCGCATACTCCCTGCCGGAAAGGTCCGCATCCCATCCGCTGTCCATGCCGATGAAGATCACGAGGGGCCTGTCCACATAGGCGGAGTTCCTGCAGTCCGCCAGGAGGACGCCCATCTTCTCGTTCTCGGGGATCTGCTCGTTGTGGCGCAGGTCCTCCACGTTGTTGACGGCGTAGATCACCTCGGCGGTCTTCTCCGGGGTGATCTTCTCGTCGTAGATGCCCACGTCCTTCAGGAGGATCTCGACGGAGGTCTTGGCGGCCGCGTTCCTCCTGTGGGACATCACCCTGTCGAGGGCCGCGCCGTAGGTGTATTCCCTCAGATGCTCCATGGTCTCCAGGAGGAGGACGGTCATCGGGTCCTTCACCTTGTCCTTCATCTTGTGCAGGAGGTATCCGTCGAGCTTCGTGCTGAGACCGGGATTCTCCCTGGAATCCCCCGCCCCGTATCCGGAGAAAAGGTCGCGGACATCGGATACGCGGAGGGTCGAATATCCATGTGCCAGATCTATGAATTGGAGGAAGTCCCTCACCTGGGAGAGGTCCTTCATGCTGAGGTTGTTCTTGAAGGGGATCCTCTTGCGGTAGAGGGCGGCCCTCACCGCATCGGCGGCGGGGCTGTCGGAATCGAGGACGATGGCTACGTCGGTGGGGTCGATGTCCCCGTCGATCAGATCCACGGCGCATTCGGCGCACTGCCTGTCGTTGCCGGCCGCATAAATGGTGTCGATCCCGTAGTCCCCGTCTTTGAAGAGTTCGATCTCGTCGATGCCGTTGATGTTCATGCATTTGTCGAGGTTGTTGAAGAAGTCGAGACCGATGGCGGCCACCTTCTTCCCTTTGAAGAAGGAATCATCCTCGTACACATACTCGGCCATGCTGCGTTCCTTCGTGGGAAGCAGCCTGTAGGACTGCCACACCTTCCTCGCGCGGGCCGAATGCAGATAGTTTTCCACGTCGGAGGTGTATTTCCAGATGTCGCGGATGTTGAGGATCTCGCTGTAGATGAACCTGAAGCTGAGGTCGGTGTCCGCTGCGATCCGGCGGACGATCTCCAGGTCGGACATCACCGGCCCGCCCAGCGTGAAACCCTCCCTCATGGCGGCGATCTGCTTCGCCGTGTAGGCGAAACCGTCGAGGCGGGGTTCGTCCACCCTGGCGTTGAGTGCGGTCGCAAGTGCGGCGTCGGTGGTTATCACGACGTCGTACTTCTTCGCCTCCCCGTAAAGCTCCTCTATCGTTTTGGCAATCTGCATCCGGATCATCCTGCATCCGCGGCACGTGCGGAATAACGGGGAGGCATAGGCCGATTGCCGATATATAGGATAGGATGTTATTAGAAATTCCGGGGACGGCGGTTTTTCACGTCTGGGTCATTTGGATCCGGCGATGTATTCGCGCAGCCCTTTGATCTCCCTGTCCGCCTCGCGGAGCTTCCGGACGGAACTCTCGAGCTGCCCGGAGAGTGCGGTGCAGCGTTCCTCCAGTTCGCGGATGCGCTTATCGTCCTCGCGGCAGTGGAGGGTCAGGTCGGAGATACTGCGGTGCATGCTGTCCGCCTGCTTCTTCAGATCGGAGATCTGGGATTTCAGGTCGTAGTTCTCCGCGCCGAGCCTGCGGGCCTCGTTCTTGATGGCGGTGAGTCTTCCGGCGGTCACCGTCACGCGGGTCTCGTCGCAGGATACGGAATCCTCGGGGTTGCCCGCCTTCGAGACCGCGAGTTCCTTCTTCAGGGATTCGATCTTCTCGTTCTGGTCCGCGATGATGCGGGATTTGGCATCGTTGGCCTTCCTGAGTTCCGCCAGTTCGGCGTCCTCCTCTTCGGAGCCTCCGTTCCCGGTGAGCCTTATGAGGAGCTGGTTGCGCTCCATCTGGAGGAAACGTTTGGAGACGGTGAGGTTGTTGATCCTCACGGGGTCGGTCTCGGTCTCCAGTTCCCTTTCGATGTCGTCGAGTTCCGACTGATTCTTGGCGAGAGCGGCCTCCGTCTTCCCGGTTTCAGGGTTTTCCTCCTCCCCCTTCTTCAGGACTTCGTCGAGACGGCGTTCCAGTTCCGCCAGTTCGGCGCGGACGGGGCGGATGGATATGCCCAGGGTCTGCGCACGGCTGGAGTCCGGCCTTTCGGCTATGGCCTTCTCCGTGCTCTCGATCCTCTTTTTGCAGGCTGCGATGCGCTCCCTGAGTTCCGCCGCGGTCATGTCCCCGTCTGCCATATCCTGCGGTTATGCGGGACTGGGATATACAATATCCTATCTTCCCACCGTGTTCGATAACCGATCCCGGCACCTCAGTTCAGAATTCCGTGTTCATCCTGCTTGGGAAGTCCGGCCGCGGGTCGGCGGCGGTCCTTATCCCGGGAGCTTCGGATCCGCGTTTCGGCATACCCATTCGCACGTTCGTCCGCATACGGTCATATCGGATCGGCCGTCCTGCCGGCGGCATAGTGCCAGACAGGATATTTCCGAGGTCTTTCGGATCCCGCCGGCGGCCGCGGTGAAGCTTGCGGACCTGAGGCACAATTCCGACACCGCGAGGTACTGCAGGGAACCGACCGACCGCGAAAAGAAGAAGGTCGGGAAGTACCCGGAAGCCATCCGCATACTGACTGGGTGAATTCGGTTATTCCAATCGGCGATTCCGGACCGGTTCGGTTTTTCATGGATTGCCGAATGCCGCATCTCCTCCGGAACCTGTTAAATCGGGAGTCGGCATATATGCGGGATATGGACCCGGCGGAGATACGGAGGAGGTGGAGGCCGGAAGGATACCGTCCGGCGGACGGCAGCGACTGGGACGGGAGGGTGCCGATGTTCGACGGCCCCGTCCCCGGGGAGGACGACCCTTTCGTCTCCCTGGTGCTCCGGGAGGGCCGTCCCGACCCTATGTTCACCGACGTCCTCGACATCGGATGCGGCACGGGGATCTACTCGCTGGCACTTTCGGGGAAGGTGCGTTCCGTCACGGGCGTGGACATCTCCCCCGCCATGATCGGGGCGGCGGTCCGCAAAGCGGAATCCCTCGGAATAGGGAATGCGGAATTCCGCACCGTGGACTGGTCTTCGGCGGACACGCGCCGCATGGGGAAGTACGGCATCACCATCGCCCACATGACCCCCGCGATCTGTTCGGCGGAGACGTTCGCGAAGATGCTCGCGGTGTCCCGCGGGACGTGTTTCCTGGCGGGGTACGTGAGCCGGGAGAATCCCATCTGGGATGGGATCTACAGGATCGTCGGGAAGGACGGTTCCGCGACGGAGCCGGACAAACTCCTCTATGCGCAGGACACCTTATGGAAGATGGGGCTCCGCCCGAGGATAGAGTACATCAGGGAGCACCGTTCCCGCCGGCTTTCGCCGGAGCAGGCGTACGCAGTGTATCTCGAAGGGACCCGCGGATTCACGGACCTGGGGAAGACCCAGGAGGATGAAATAAGGAAATACCTCGACGGTATTGCGGAGGACGGATACGTACGGGACGCCTCCGACCCGCTGATCGGGGTCCTGTACTGGGACATGTCCGGAGAGGATGACTGAATGAACGATGCGAATGCGGCGGTTATGGAATCCCTGATGATCTCCTGCCTCGGGTGCAGGAGATGTCTGAAGGTGTGCCCGTCCTATGCCAACGGGGGATGCGACCCCTATTACGTCATGCACGGGTGGGACGGAAACGTCAGGGCATGCATCGGCTGCGGGAAATGCAGCGAGATCTGCCCCGCCACCGATCCGAAGACGGTCATGATGCTCGCGAAGGCGGAGGCCCTGAACCTCCCGGTCCCGGAGGCGTTCTCCGAGTACGGGTACGTCATTGCTCCGGCGGATCCCTCCTGGAAGGAGGGTCTTCCGGAGATCCCCTCCGGGAACGACATCTATCTCCTCCCCGGGTGCATCGTGAACGGGAAACTCCCGTATCTGAAGTACGCCGCGGCGGCGGCTTTCAGGGCCGTGGGGGTCGGGATGAAGGAACTTCCGGACAACAAATGCTGCATGTATCCCGTACCGCTGCGTTCCATGACGGACACCGAGAGGAACAGCGTGAAATACAGGATGCGCAGCCGCATGCAGGGGAGGGACGCCGTGACGCTGTGTGCGGGCTGCTGCAACGAATTCGCCCGGGCGGGGGTGTACGCACCCCACGTGTCCACGGTGTTCGCCCGCTATCTGGACAGGATAAGGGAGCTGCCGGGGCTGAAGGGGCTGAAGGTCGCTCTGGAACCCGGATGCGCGGCGGAACGTTTCATCTCCGATTTCGAAGCGGTCGTCCGTGCGACCGGCGCGGAACCCATCGGGAACAGGTACGGTTGCTGCGGAAAGAACATCCCCGGGGTGAAGGACGCCCTCATGAAGGAGAGGCAGGCCGAGTGCGCCGATGCCGACGCCATCGTGGCGGGATGTCCCAACTGCATGCTGTTCTACGATTCGGTGCCGGACGGGAAACCGATCATCCATCTCACGGAGCTGATCGCACTGGCAGCGGGGGATGCGGAGACCCAGAGGTTCCATAAACTGAAGATCGACCCTGCAAAAATTAAGAACTAAAAGCGTTGTGACGGGAACATGGGCGACAGGATCTACGTTGTACAGACCATCAGCGACGGTTCGGAGGGTTTCCCCTATGACGAGATCCTCTCCATAGGCGTCTGCGCCGTCGACCTCGACGGAGGAGACTTCGAATCGGTCTACGATGCGTTCGTGCAGGCGGAACCGAAATACGTCGGGAAGCAGAAACTCGACTACGCCGAAGCGCAGGGTCTCGATGTGGCGCAGCTTTACGTCGGCACCCCTCTGGAGACGGTAGCGAAGGAATTCAGGGAGATCGTGAAGGGGCAGTACGTCACCAGCTACGACATCCGCCAGGAATTCACCAAGTACCTAACCAACGACCCCTGGGACATCACGTTCGAGGCGAGCGTCCTTCCTTCCATAAGCGCCCGCCAGCCCATCAGCCTCCGGTGCAAGTATCCCGCCGACGAGCCTGAGATCATCCGCAAGGCGTACCGCAGGATGTTCAGGGACGATCCCGCCAACGTGGGCAGGGACAGAGGTGCGCTGGCACTTGCGCAGATGGCATCGCAGATCGCCATCGCGCTGCGTGCCCGCGGCAAGTATTGATCAGAATTTCAGACCGAATATCCTCAGGGATCCGAACCAGACATCGGCCACGGATACGATCGCGGTGCAGACGTATATCCCTCCGAGGATTATCATCGGTACCGCCATCATGATTATCCCCAGGACCCCTGTGGCATCCATGAGGAATATCACGCTTATCAGGAGGATGAAGGCCACGAGTCCGCCGGCGAGGAACTTCCATCCCATGGAATCCCTGCGGTCCTGATAGATCTGTCCCAGTCCCAGTATGCCGAAGAATGCGGGGACAATGGCGAGGATCAGGGCGATCGTGCGGCTCTTGTCCTGTTTTCCGATCTGACCGCCGTTACCGTATCCGGGTCTTTCGTATTCCTTCCTCCCGTACGCGGAGCCGGAGACTTCCGTGCCGTCCCTCGGAACCTCGGTGTAGCATTTGGGGCATGTGATGGAATCGTCCGGAACGGACGTTCCGCATCTGGGACAGCGGCGGGTCATCCGTGGACCTCCTGCAGTCTGAATGCGTTGCAGACCTCGTATGCCACCAGTTTCTCCCCGTCATAGGCCCTGACCTCCACGGAGAAGACGGACTTCGACTTATTGATGATCTCGGCCTCCGCCCTGATCTCGTCCCCCCTTCCGGGACGGTAGTAGTTGATGAAGCTGTTCTGGCCGACGGCGTGTCCGTCTATGTTGGTGAGTATGGCGAAGCAGTGGTCCATGATGCCGAATATGGTTCCGCCGTGCCAGAAACCGTTGCTGTTGCGGTCCTGTTCCCTCACTTTCATTTTCACGGAGACCTTTTCCATGGAGATGCTCACAGGTTCCATCCCGTTCATCGCGAAATAAGGCGCATTGAGCATTTCGGTGATGCTGTCGAGATATTCCGAAGCTTTTCCGGAAACGTACCGCGAGGCGGTCTCCCTGTCCATGGTACAGTGATTGCGGATGCGCTTATAAAAGGGCGGGGTCGGAGAACTGAGTTTCTCGAGCCTCCTTTCCGAACGAACCGTTTATGGGGTGGTCGTACTCGTCGATAAGAACGATCGGTTTCACTCCGTGATGTATCTCCAGCATTTCGCAAAGGATTTCTATCGACTTCTTCAGCAGACCGGCATCCGAATTGCCGGAGACTATATCCTGAAAATTCCTGTATAGAATCGACGGCGCCCCCTCAGTCTCGGAAAGGTATTCGAAACGGGAATATGCTTTTTCGATCTCATATCTGAAGTCCGAAAGAAACTCCCCGAATTCGGAATCATTCAGGTCTTTCATATTCAGACAGATGACGGGGCGGACATTCCTATACCTGTCAGCTTCCGGATGGCCGTTTATCTTCAGTCCTTCGAACCACCCGTTCCCCTTGTATTTCATGTTGAAGAACGCATCGAGCATGGAGAGGTTGAGGGACTTCCCGAAACGTCTGGGTCTTGTGATGGAAAGTACTTTGCATCGGCTTTCGATGATGTCGGAGA
>CAZHJV010000007.1:0-4137 GCA_964533525.1 uncultured Methanomassiliicoccales archaeon
TGAAGTACTTGGTGATGTTGCTGGTGAGGACGCCGTTCTCGCACCTCATCCAGGTGAGACCTCCGAGTCCGACCTTCTTGGCATAGTGGATGTAACGGTCGACCTCATTCCTTCCTACCTCTCCGTATTCCTTCTTCACACAGATACCGGCGACGATGCCGCCCTCGGAGAGGATGCTCTGGAAGATCTTGTAGGGGACGTCTTTGACAACCTCGGTGAGCTTGACCCACTCGAGTCCGTACCTCATGTCGGGCTTGTCGGATCCGAAACGCTCCATGGCGTCGCGGTATCCGATATGGGGGAACGGAGTCTTGAGTTCGGTGCCGTAGAGCCCCTTCCATATGTAGGCGACCATTCCCTCGATCATGTCCTGGATGTCCTTGCTGTCCACGAAGGACATCTCGATATCCAGCTGGGTGAACTCGGGCTGCCTGTCCTTACGGGAGTCCTCGTCGCGGAAGCATCTGGCCACCTGATAGTAGCGGTCCATTCCGCCGACCATGAGCATCTGTTTGAACTGCTGGGGAGACTGGGGGAGGGCGTAGAAGGTGCCGGGGTGGACACGGGACGGGATGATGTAGTCCCTGGCCCCCTCGGGGGTGGACCTTCCGAGGATGGGGGTCTCGATATCCAGGAATCCTTTGGACTCCAGGTAGACCCTTGCGAGATGGACGAGTTTGCTCCTGAACTCCATCGTACGGACCATGTCCGTCCTGCGGAGGTCGAGATACCTGTATTTCATACGGGTGTCCTCGTCGGGGAGGACTCCCTCCTTCTGGTCCCCGATCTCGAACGGGGGCAGCTTGGACTTGGCGAGGAGTTCCGCGTAGGTGATGAGGACCTCGATCTCGCCGGTGGGGTTGGATTCCACGGCGGTGCCCTCGACCCTCGCCCTGACGGTGCCTTCCACGAGCACGCACGATTCGCGGGAGAAGGCGGCCATGGTCTTCTGGATCTCCTCCGCGTCGGTCCCGACGGGAAGATCCTCGGGGTCGAAGACGATCTGGGTTATCCCGTACCTGTCGGCGAGGTCGATGAAAGCGACTCCTCCGTGGTCCCTGGAGAACCTTACCCAACCTTCGAGACAGACCTTTTTTCCGATATCGGAGGACCTGAGTTCTCCGCAAGTGTTCGTTCTTCTCATTGAGGTGCCTCAATCTTATTATAACTGGGATTTGGCTATGCTCAATTCATATTTAAAAATGGTACGCGCGCACACGCACGCGGTTTATCCGCCGGATCACTGGCTTCTGCCGGTCATGACGGGTATGAAATCGCCTTCCGGTTTGATGACGTTGAGGATGACCGAGGTGTTGGTCTTGACGACGCCCGGGAGGGTGTTTATCTTCTTGACGGCGGCGGAGAACTGTTCCCTGTCGAAACAGCAGAGGTAGACGACCACGTCGGCCTCGCCGGTGACGTCGTACACCGCGGCGACCTCCGGGATGTCCACGAGGGCGTTCTCGACGCTCTCGATGTCGTCGGTGTAGATCTGCACGAGTCCGTTGTAATCGTATCCCATCGCGACGTAATCCACCTTCGCGCGGTATCCCTTTATGACGCCTCTGGCCTCGAGATTCTTGATGCGCTGTATGAGGGTGGTCGGATGGACGCCCATCTGTTTGGCGAGCTGTCTGTAGGAACCCTGACTGGAACTGCACATCATCTCGATTATGCGTTTGTCCAATTCATCGAAGTCCTTCGCAACAGCCATACTCTTTTCCTTCCGTACCGAACCGAACAGGTCCAGCAATCGACCCTATCCCGTCATTGGGATATAATTGTTCGCCGAAACGGGTAGACATTTGTTCGTCTTCGGCGGATATTTTCGCCCATTTGTACATGCGTCCCGTTCGGCGGAAAGGTCAAAATATATTATCGGTAGGCATTGAGGGGTGCGATAACATGGCAGACGAGGTATTCAGGCACGACGGATACATGTCGGAGTTCGAGGCGGGCATCGTCTCGGCGGAAGGAGACGAGGTCGTATTGGACTGCACCGCATTCTATCCCGGCGGCGGAGGGCAGGTGTGCGACACCGGGACCATCAACGGGCTCCCCGTCACGGAGGTCTGCTACAAAGGGAAGGAGATCGTCCATAAGGTCCCGGGCAACGATTTCAAACCGGGCATGCGCGTCTGGTGCAGCGTCGACTGGGACAGGCGTTTCGGTCTTATGATGGGACATACGGGGGAGCACCTCCTGTTCTGTTCCCTGAAAAGGCAGGATCCGGAACTCGCCATCACCAAGATATTCATCGGCCCCGACGAAAAGTACGTCATAGTCAACCACGACGTGCCGTGGGAGAAGATCGACGCCGCCCTGAAATTCGCGAACAAAGCCATAAGGGACAACCTCCCGGTCAGGAAGACCATCATGAGCAGGGATGACCCAGAGCTCGAAAACGTGAGGATAAAACTGGACAGGATCGGCGAGGACGAGGAGATCACCGTCGTATCGATCGGAGACATAGACCTGTCCGCATGCAGCGGCGTCCACGTCATGGAGACGGGGGAACTGGGTATGCTGTTCGTCGACAGGAAGGTGTCCGCCGGGAAGGACGGCGTTGCGATCCACTTCAAGGTGGGGGAGGAGGCGCAGGATGCGGCCATGGCGCTGGCGAACCCCTGCCTCAAGATCATCGAGGAGACCGGGAGCAAACCCGAAGACGTCGTCAAGACGGTATCCAATATGAAAGATGATCTGGCACATATGTCGGAAGCCGGCAGGACTGTGTCGAAATGGCAGACCTCCGAGATGCTGTCCGGAGACTCGGACATATGCTCGGGACTGTTCGCATGCGCCGACAGGAAGGTCCTGTCGGAAGCGGCCGAGAAGGCCAAGGCCGAAGGGAGGACCGCGGTCCTCGTCTCCGTGTCAGGAACGGTCTCGGCGATAGTCGCATCCGGAAACCCGAAGATCGACTGCAAAGCCGTCCTCCAGGCGGGACTTGCGGCCTTCGGCGGAAGGGGCGGAGGGAAGACGGATTTCGCCCAGGGAGGGATATCCGACCCGTCCAAAGGAGGAGAACTGCTCTCGGCCCTCGTCGCCGAAGCGAGGAAGGGCCTCTGACCCCGACCCAATCGTTAATATCGTTGGAAGATATGGAAGTGGCATTATGGCAGGCGGAATGAGGGGAGTGAATCCCCGTCAGATGCAGCGCGCGATGCGTTCCATGGGTATCAAACAGAACACCATAGACGGCGTCACCGAAGTCATCATCAGGACCAAGGATAAGGACATCGTCATCACGAACGCCGAGGTCGTCTGCGTGGATATGAGGGGCAGCAAGAGCTACCAGATCTCGGGAACAGAGACCGAGATGGCCCCCGGTGCGGCAGGCGGAGCGTCCGCAGGACCGTCGTTCCCCGCCGAGGACATAGAACTCGTGATGTCCCAGACCAACTGCGACAGGGATGCCGCGATCGCCGCGCTCGAAGCGACGGACGGACAGCCCGCGGAAGCAATCATCAAGATTATGTCGGAGTGATTCGGATGTGCTTAGCAATCCCCGGGAAAATCGTGGCGATAGACGGCGACGAGGCGTACATCGACTTCGGAGGATCCAAGAAGACCGCCAACATCTCGATGGTCGAGGCGGATGTCGGCCAATGGGTCGTCGTCCACGCCGGTTTCGCCATCGAAGTCATGGATGAGGACGAGGCACAGGAGACTCTCAAACTCTGGAATGATTTCCTCGACAGCGGCACGGCGGAGATCAGGAAGCCCGAGTAAACGCAGGCATCCGCCTGCCCCGAAACGACTTAACAGATACTTTTATATACTACATAGACATCTGGAGTTTTGGTCAGACGGCCATAGCAGCGGGGTTCACCCGGTCCCATCTCGAACCCGGAAGTTAAGCCCGCTCACGTATCTGTCGCGTACTGTATTACGCAAGTGTACGGGAAAGCAGACACGCTGTCTACCACTTTTCAATTTCATCCGATGGGCGGGGCCATAAACGGTTCCGCCGGCTCCTTATAATTATTATTTTAATCACGGAGGGTATAGCCCACGGCGATGATACTGATAAAACTCGGCGGAAGCGTCATAACCGACAAATCCGAGTATCACAAATTCAACAGGGAGACCGCCGCGAGGCTCGCCGACGAGATCCGCCGTTCGGGACAGAAA
>CAZHJV010000007.1:4147-45496 GCA_964533525.1 uncultured Methanomassiliicoccales archaeon
CGGCGCCGGTTCGTTCGGCCACGTCATAGCGAAGGAATACTCCATCCAGGACGGATATTCCAGTGATAAACAGATCCCTGCGGCCGCACGCATCATGTGCGACACGAGGGAACTGTCATCCATGGTGGTCGAGGAACTCCTCGGCGCCGGCATCCCGGCCGTATCCGTGCCCCCGGGATCTTGTTTCGTCATGGAGGACGGAAAACTCGTAGTGGACAACGAGGAGCCCGTGAGGCGTCTCGAAGAGCTCGGCATCATACCCGTGATGTTCGGGGACGTGGTTCCCGACAGGAAGAAGGGCTTCGCAATAGTCTCCGGCGACCAGTGCATGGAGGTCCTCTGCAGGATGTTCTCCCCGGACAAAGTCGTATTCGTATCCGACATCGACGGCCTCTACACGGCCGATCCAAAGACCGAGAAGAAGGCGAAACTCATCGGAGAGGTCACGAAGAAGAAACTCGATGCCGTCGCCACCGATGAAACCGTGGCGGATGTCACGGGGGGCGTACATTCCAAGATGGAGGCCATGCTCCGTATGACCGATACGGACACCCGCTGCTACCTTGTCAACGGGAATGCGCCCGGGCGCCTGTACTCACTATTAAAAGGCGAAACAGTTACCTGCACGGTAGCCAAAGGAGGTCTTGAATGACCGGGATTCGCGGAAGGAAATCGGAACACATCGACATATGCCTCAAAGAAAGGGTCGCTCCCGACAGCTGTTACTGGGACGATGTGAGGCTGATGCACAATGCCATGCCCGAGATCGATATGGACGAGATCGATACGTCCGCAACGGTCCTCGGCAAAAAACTGGCCTTCCCGCTGGTGGTGACGGCCATCACCGGAGGATTCTCCGGAGCGAAGAAGATCAACGAGAACATTGCGAAGGCCTGTTCCGAACTCGGGATCGGCATGGGTGTCGGGAGCGAACGCGCCGGCGTGACCGGCGTGGATCCCGACAGCTACAGTATCATCAAAGACTACGACGTCCCGCTGGTCATCGGGAACATCGGGGCCCCGCAGCTCGTGAAACAGAAGAGCAGGGACCTGTTCACCTCCGAGATGGTCGGCCAGGCGAAGGACCTGGTGGATGCGGACTACGTGGCCGTCCACCTGAACTTCCTCCAGGAGGTCATACAGCCGGAGGGGGACAGGAACGGAAAGGGCATAAGGGACCGCATCCGCGACCTTGCGAGGGAATATCCCCTCATCGTCAAAGAGACGGGGGCCGGGATAGACGCCTTCACGGCGGAGAGACTGAAAGGCATCGGCATCCACGGGATCGACATCGCGGGGATGGGCGGCACCAGTTTCGCGGCGGTCGAGATGTACAGGGCGTCCTCGATAGGGGACGAACTGCAGACCGAGATGGGGAACACGTTCTTCGACTGGGGGATACCCGCACCCGTGTCCCTCCAGGAGGCCAAATGCAGCAAACTGCCGCTCATCGCATCGGGAGGGATCCTCGACGGGACCCATGCGGCGGCCGCCATCGCCATGGGCGCGGCGGCGGCAGGATGCGCACGCGCGGTCCTCAGAGAGGCCACGGAATCCGCAGAAGCGGTCAAAAACAAACTTTCGTTATTCGCGGAGGAACTCAAAGTCGCCATGATGCTGACCGGGTCCTCCGATATCAAACAGCTCGCAAAGGCGAGATATGTCGTTCTAGGAGAAACCAGAGATTGGATGGAGGGAATGAGATGGACGCAAAACAGTATCTGAAGAAGGCTTCCGCAGAGGTCGACGGACCCATTAAGAGCTACATACCCGACGAGGAGCCCATGAGGCTCATCGAAGCATCGAGGCAGTATCCGTACGCAGGGGGAAAGAGGATGCGCCCCGCCATCGCCCTCGCCGCATGCGGCGCCGTCGGAGGGGACAAATCCAAGGCGATGCCCCTTGCGGTCGCCATCGAGTACATCCACAACTTCACCCTGATCCACGACGACGTCATGGACGGGGACGAGATGAGGCGCGGGATGAAGACCATCCACGTCGCCTACGACGAACCCACCGCCATCCTGGCGGGGGACGCCCTCTTCGCGAAGGCATTCCAGATCATCGCCGAACTCGACATCCCCGCAGAAGCCATGAGGGAAGTCCTCAGATACGTCACCAAGGCCGTCTGGGACCTCGCCAGGGGACAGGAGATGGACGTCTGCAACGAACACCAGCTCGTCTCCGAGGCCGTCTACACCGAGACCATCTTCCTAAAGACCAGCGTCCTCTTCGCCGCGGCCGCCGCGGGAGGAGCTCTCTGCGGAGGGGCCGACGCGAAGACCGTCGATGCCATCAACAGATTCGCCCTCGACATGGGACTCGGATTCCAGATGTACGACGACTACCTGGGTATTGCGGGAGACTCCTCCAAGACCGGGAAATCCGTCGGGAACGACCTCAGGAAAGGCAAGTGCACCCTGATGGTCACATACACACTGGAACACCTGAAGGACGAGCGCAAACTCGCCAAATTCAAGTCCATCCTCGGGAACATGGATGCGACCGAGGACGAGGTCAGGGAAGGAATGGAGATCATGAGGGAGATCGGCGCCATCGACTACAACAAAAAGGCCGCCGAGGACAAGATCGCCTCCGCCAAGAAATATCTCGACATCCTGCCCGAGAGCGAGGACAAGGAGTTCATGCTCTCCCTCGCCGACTACGCGATCAACAGGGACGTCTGAACGCTTTTCCGGGGGCCGCGGAAGCGGTCCCCTTCACCTTCTGTTTCATAAAATCAATGTGCCAGCATACAGGATTCACATATCGCGTATGCCGTCCGCCGTTATGCGGAACGAAGCCCTTCTCCCTTCCGGAAGACTGCGGTGCTTCTTGATCACGGCCGTCCTGACGCCGTCCCCGCGGAGATCGATCCGGATTATGGTCTTGGCGTTGTGATGCATCGCATGGCCGCCCAGGAATTCTATCGAACCCGTGGAGATGTTCGTGTACACCTGGGACGTTATCAGTACGGGAACCTCGTATTCCCTGGCAACATTGAGCAGTATCTCGGTCTGCCGGATGAAACTGTTCTTCATCTCCTGATTGTCGTAATTGAGACGGTAGAACATCGTCATGGAATCCACGACGATAAGACCCAGCAATCCGTTTTTCGCGATCCTGGCAATCTGCTCCACCCTGTCGGCCTGCTCATGGAAACTGTGGACCTGGAATACGAGGAGGCTGTTGACGAGGGCATCATCCTTGAAAATCTGATGGATACGTTCGTATGACAGCCCTTCGGTGTCCACGAACGCCACCTTCTTGCCTTCCTGGATCACGTTGTATGCCATCTGAAGGCAGATGTTGGTCTTCCCGCACCCCGCCTCACCGTAGAAAAGGGTGACGCTGCCCGCCTCGATGCCTCCGCCGAGAAGGGAGTCCAGAGATCTGCAGCCTGTGGGAATGCGGTTCACAAGCGCATTATGTTCCGCTTATTGATTAAACTATGTTCCGAAGGCGAATGATTGAATTACGAACAGAGCATGACCGACGGTATGGACACGGGCGGAATGACGGAGATCGCCAGAGGTGCGGAGGGAAGCGTCTACAGGACATCGTTCCTCGGCAGAGACGCCGTTGTGAAGATACGGTCCCCCAAGGGCTACCGCATCCCGGAACTCGACAGGAGGATCCGCGGCCAGCGCATACGCGCCGAAGCCCGTCTGATAAGGGACGCCCGCCGCGCGGGACTGCGCACACCCGTCATCTACTACGCCGACCCCGAAGAAGGAGCCCTCGTCATGGAGGATGTGAAGGGGGAGACGGTCAAGCACCGCCTGGACACCCATCCCGAGGAGGCGGATGAACTCTGCCGCGCCATCGGAAAGGACATTGCCGCCATGCACAATGCGCGGATAACCCACGGGGACCTCACGACCTCGAACATGATCCTCGCGGATGACGGCACCGTATGTTTCATAGACTTCTCCATGGGCACATGTCCCGCCGAAGAAGAGGACATGGGGGTGGACCTGCGCCTCCTTGAAAGGGCGTTCTCGTCCGCCCACCCCAAACTCGGAGACGCCTACAGAAAACTCCTCGAAGCGTACTGCAGCGCAAAGACCCAGGCGGAAAAAATAATGGACAAGGTCCAGGAGATCAAAGACAGGGGAAGATACACATGAGGCTCAGCGTAGTGACCCACAATCCCGGCAAGGTGAAGGAATATCAGAGTGCACTCGGGAGCTACGGCATCGAGATGGAACACATCAACCGCGAATACGACGAAGTGCAGACCGCCTACCTCGAAGAGGTCGTCGACAAAGGCCTCAAGGCCCTGCACGCCGCGGGACTGAACGACTTCATGATCGATGACTCGGGACTGTTCGTGGATGCCCTGAAAGGATTCCCGGGAGTCTACTCCGCATACGGTCAGAAGACCATCGGGAACACCGGGATCCTGAAGCTCATGGAAGGCGTCGAAGACAGAAGGGCCGTCTTCAAATGCTGCATCGGATGCATGATCGGAGACGAGACCGTGATTGTGACGGGCATGTGTCCGGGAGTCATCCTCGAATGTGCCAGAGGAGACGGGGGATTCGGTTACGACCCCATCTTCAGCCCCGACGGGGAACATTCCTTCGCGGAAATCCCCCTCGAGGAGAAGAATGTGATATCCCACAGAGGGGCCGCGACACGCATGCTCATCGACGGACTCCGCGCAAAGGGGCTCATCTGAACGCAGATGCCATAATCTAAATAGAAACAGGCATTAGTCCGCATACTCAAGGGGCTATGGGCTAGCTTGGTATACTTGTGGCTTTGGGAGCCATTGACCTCGGTTCAAATCCGGGTAGCCCCACATCTCATTCTCGGAAATTCACTCCCGGCCGCCGGGATATTTCTTTCTGATATAGGCTGCGAGGGGATCCTTCGGACGGAATACCTCCTTCACATTGGCGAGGTTCTCCTTCACCTCATCCATATCGAAGGACCTGCATACGCTGAAATACGCCTCATTCACCTTCTCGTCCGTGGCGATCAGGGCATCCTTCAGCAGGAATGCGGTGAGATCGTGGTCCACGGCCGACCAATAGGTTGCCATAACGCAGAAATCTGTGTAAAGGCCGCAGAGAAGGACGCTGTCGCACCCCGTATTCTTCACTACGTCCGCGAGACAGGTGTTCCTGAAGGAATTCATATGGTATTTGTGCACGAAGAAGTCATCCGGATGTACATCGATCCTGTCGAACACCGCATCGCCCTCGGCGGTGTTCTCGTCGATGTAATGGGTTATCCCGTCGTACAGGATGAATATGACCGGACGGCCGGCATCGTGGAATCTCCGGACCGCCTCCGACATGACGGACACATGGGCATCCTTGCCGTCCATGACCTGCCTGGAGGCCCCCGTCAGGAATTTGTTCTGCGCATCGACGACGACCAATGCGATCTTCCTGTCTTTCTTCTCCGGTATCGAGAATTCCTCTTCTTCAGACATCGTCCGGCAGATGACGTCGTAGATATATAAACTGAAAAGCGCACGCATTCAGACGGCCGAATATGCATCGCTCCGGAAAATGTTCCCGAAATACCTTTCCCAGGCAGATACAGACCTGCGCCCGCACTCCCATCCGGCGATGTGCCAGCAATATGAAAAATAAAGGGGGAGACCCCCTTGAAAAGTTTTCAGAAGTCCCTCTTCCTGAATGCGAAGAAGGCGGCGACGGATGCAACGGCGCCCCACACGATCATGACGATGCAGGACCTCAGAGGCTGGGCTTCGTTGTTATTCGTCATGAACGAATCCCCCAGGACGTTCAGTATGTCGTCCCCGGCCGTCGACAGCACATACCATGTGTCGTCGAGGCCCACCGCAAGTTTCACCACGGACACCAGCATGTTCAGGAACAGCATTATCGTGAAGAACGTCAGTATGGAGGCCGTACTGGCTTTCTTCATGACCGCACTAATCAGAAGTGCGATCCCCGCACAGCCGAACGTGTAGCAGATGGCGAGGGCCATGGACTGTCCTATCTCGGAGGTCACGTATCCGGGACCGACAAGACAGAGGACGGCCAGGAAGGCGTAGTATGCCAGTATGAATCCGACGGACACGATCATGGCCGCCGCGAACTTCCCGACGAATATCGCCCATTTCTTTATCGGCTTTGTGAAGAGGATCAATGCCGTACGTTCCTCGAACTCCGATACCAGAGCGGTCGACGTGAACAGGGTGACCGATATCACGACCAGAAGGGCCATGATCATCACGTAGAGGTACGCCAGGGTGTTGCTGTCGTCCCCGAGGCCGTCGCCCCATATCACGAGGGCCGCCGTGACCACCGCGAGTATGAGCACGGTGATGATCCCGAAGATCATCAGCTTCTTTCCGCGGGCGTACTTGGTGATCTCGTTCTTCATCACGACGTACGCCTGCCTGAAATCGTCCGCGAATCCGTTCCTTCCGGATGTCTGCACATCTCCCATGGGATCACCTCGACTCCTTGATCAGTTCGAGGTATCTGTTCTCGAGGGCGTTGTCGCTCTCTGATATGCTGTAAACCCCGATATTCAACTGTGCCAGCTTATTGAAGAGCCCGACCTCGTCGGTCTTCTCCCCGGTATACCTGACGGCGATGTCGGAACCGGAACGGGATGCGGACTCCACGAACGGGAGACCGGATACGGCGGCGACCATGTCCTCCGTCGGAATCTCTACGGTCTTCACGACGAGCGTGCGGGCACCGGAGCCGCCGATCACGTGGAATATATCATCGTGCAGCAGGAGTTTCCCGTGGTTGATCAGGGCGACCCTGTCACACAGATCCGTGACCTCGTGCATCATGTGGGAGGACATGAGGACCGTCAGATTGTGGTTGTCGTTCCTGATGTTCTTCAGGATCTCCCTCATCTCGGCCATCCCTCTGGGGTCCAGACCGGAGGTGGGTTCGTCGAGGATGATGATGCTGGGATCGTTGAGGAGCGAAAGACCCAGTGCGATCCTCTGTCTCATTCCCTTGGAGAATGTTCCGAGTCTTTTGTCCGCCCAGTCCGTCATCTTGACCTTGCCGAGGATCTCATCGGTCTCGGAGGCGATGGACTCCTTCGACATTCCGAAGATCTGCCCGACATACCTGAAAGTCTCGCGGGGCGTGAGATACAGATAGAACTCCGGGGTCTCCACAACGGTTCCCACGCCCATGAGGGCGTTTTTGGTGTCCGCTGCGACATCGTTCCCATTGATGTAAGCGTGGCCGGAGGTTGCATGTATGAGATTCGTGAGAATCTTAAGCGACGTACTCTTCCCGGCCCCGTTAGGTCCGAGAAGTCCCGTGAAACTGTTGCGCTTGATCTGGAGATTGAGACCGTCCACCGCCGTGAACGCACCGTACTCTTTCCTCAGATTGACGAACTCGATGGGGCAGTCCGAGGTCATTCGGACACCTTCCTGCGGACATCGGCCGAACTTTCCGTTTTCATTTTATCTCCTGTTGGGATATTCAACGGCCCTTCATTCTGTATCCTGTATATAATCATTTATCATTAGCATTAATTTTTTATCGTTTAACAATAAATTATATATGTGATTCATTAATACTGAGCCTACACAGCCGTCGGGAAGGGATTCAGCACGGAAAGCACGGAACTGACGAAACTCAGGAAGATATGCGGATACGGGCACACCGTACTGCTGCTGGCACTTGCATTCTGCATATGCGTTGCAGCGGTGTGCGCCGTATCCGTCTGCGTATTCGCCGCATCGGACGAGACGGAGATTCTCGGCATAGAGCGCGCCGAACTCGTCATCCTCATGGGATACGGTGCGGTAAGTTTCTGTTCGTTCGCCGCGGTGACATACCTTCTGGACCGCATCATGAGAACCGTGAAGGGCGGGGATTCCCCGTTCACCGAGGACAACGCCCGCACGCTGAAACTCATGGCACTCATATCGGTGATCTGTGCGGCGGCGGTCCTGGCGGAACAGGCTGCGGGCATAGCCACGCTCTCCCCTTCGGACTATTCCGTCTCCCTGCCTACGGGGCAAATCGGGGGAGCGATCGTACTGTATGTGCTGGCACTCATATTCGGATACGGTGCGCAGCTGCAGAAGGAATCCGACGAGACGCTGTGATACGATGGGGATCATACTGAGACTCGACAGGGTGATGGCGGACAGGAAGATGTCCCTCAACGAACTGGCGGAGAAGGTGGGCATCACCAACGTCAACCTGTCGAAGATAAAGACCGGGAAAATCTCTGCGATACGGTTCTCCACCCTCGGCGCGATATGCGAGGCTCTGAACTGCCAGCCGGGAGACATATTGGAATATGAGGAGGACGGGGAAGACCTAACCTCTCCAGAGTTTTAATTTCAACCACAAACATAAACCCCAACAATATCAACTATTAATGGGACATACTGCGGATACGCCGCTGCGAAACATCCCCGAATGTGCGGAAAAAAATAATGTCTGGCACATGCAATTTTCCTAAAAAGCCCAGTACAACCTTATTTATAATTTCCTTAAAGATAATCCATCATCGGGAACGGCCCGAAAATAGTTTATTGGTAAACTATTAAATATAAATTCGAATTGGCCTACTCTCATGGCTGTTGAACAGATAACATACAAGAACATCGATCCGAAAGTCCGGACCACCATAATGTTCGGACTTGCGTTCGCGATGCTTGTCGCCTGTTTCGACGGGACCATTGTCGGCACCTGCGGACCGGTGATCGCCAAGGATCTCAACGGAACGGACCTCTATTCTTGGATGGTCACAGCGTATATGCTGTGCGAAACTATCATGATTCCCATCTCGGGAAAACTGTCGGACCTCTACGGAAGGAAACCCCTGTTCCTCATAGGTCTCACCCTCTTCGTCATCGGATCCATATTCGCAGGATTGTCCGGAAGCATGATGATGCTCATCGTCTGCCGTGCGATCCAGGGTCTCGGAGGCGGAATCCTCATCCCCGTGGCCACCGCGGCCGTCGCGGACCTGTATTCCCCTAAGGACAGGGCGAGGATGCAGGGTATCCTCGGTGCGGTCTTCGGTATCGGAAGCGGTATCGGGCCCCTCATAGGAGGATACATAACCGAATACATCAGCTGGCACTGGATCTTCTACATCAATATCCCCATGGCGGCCATCGCATATGCGCTGACCATCAAGAAGTTCCCGACCCCCGTATACGGCGAGAAACCGACCGTGGATTACAGAGGCATCGCTCTCCTGTCCGTCATGCTCCTTGACATCCTCCTGTTCTTCGAGTGGGGAGGAAGCAAGTTCGAGTGGGCGAGCGCGGAGTCCGCTTTCATGATTGCGGTTGCGATCGTTCTCGCGGTGCTGTTCGTCGGGGTCGAGAAAAAAGCAGTGGAGCCCATCCTTGCTCCCCACCTCGTCCACAACACGACCGTCATCCAGGCATGCATATTCATGTTCATCTTCGGTCTCGCGATGATGGGTGCCATGATGTATGCATCCATGTTCGCCATCTCCATCCTGGGACTCAACACCCTGGAAGCCGGCGAATACTCCCTGGCGCTCGTGGCGGGTATGATGATCACCTCGATCACCAGCGGAGCCGTGGTCAACAGGACCGGCTACAAACCCTGGCTCATCGTCGGACCCATAATCACCGCCGCCGGACTGTATATGTTCAGCACCATGACCGTCGGAACGGAGCTCTCGTTCTACGCCCTGTGTCTGTTCATCTTCGGTATCGGCCTCGGATGCATGATGTCGGTCATCATGGTCGCCGTCCAGAACAGCTCCGAGGCTTCCGAGATGGGTATGACCACATCCGCGGTCAACGTCATCAGGTCCATCGGTACGACCGTCGGAACCGCCGTATTCGCCATGGTCATCGGCAACAAGCTCGGCGACGAACTGAGAGAACATGTCAGCGCCGCCACCTACGCCGTCATCCAGCACGGAACCGGGGTCCTCGACGACCTCTCCGCGGCTTTGACGAGATTCACGGAAGGCATCGCCAGTCCCAGCGACCTGCTGATCCTGGCGGACTCCAACAACATCCTCCTGTCGTTCGCGGACAGCGTCGACTTCTCATTCCTGTGCGGAGCGGTCATGATGGCGTTCCTCATCATCATCGGGATCCTCTTCAAAGCTCAGAGGGCCCCCGAGATGCCCAGGGAGATCTCCTTCGACGACATACCCGAGGCAGTTCCCGCAACCGCTGCCCCCAATGCCGGAGAAGCGCCTGCCGCAGAGACTGAGGAAAAAACGCCCGAACCGCCGGCGGACAAACTTAATTGAAACAGGAGGCGGGAACTCCCGCCTCCGTCTTTCTCCCCGTCTGGCACATTTTCAACGGTGCCGGGCGGAGTGCCTACCTTATTATACTCCCGAACTCCATGGAGATACGGTATTGTTTTTCCGATACCGCAGGAGGAATACACATGCGCATGGGGACGATCAGAAGTATCAATCAGCTAAAGGCATACGATGACGGATGCGGACTGTACGAGATAGACATCAATTACAATTACGATGTCGAACGCGTCATCAACCGCGGAATCACTGACGACCAGAGCTTCTTCGAGGCCGTCAGAAAAGAATGCCTGCCGTTCATCCCCGTGAAACTCGAATACCGCAAATTCGCCTGCACCGTGTTCTCCATGGCCTCTGCGGACGGAAAACGCATGATGGGGCGCAACTACGACTTCAAATTCGATACTTCCGCAATGCTCGTAAGGTGCCATCCCAAAAACGGATACAGATCGATAGCATTCAGTGCCCTCGACAACCTCTGCGCCAACTCCCCCACGACCTTTTCAAAGAAAATGGCCTGTCTCACGGTACCGTACGCCTGTCTCGACGGGATCAACGAGAAAGGGGTCTCCGTGGCGATCCTCACGCTGGACAGCAAACCGACCCGCCAGTACGTAGAAGGGAAGAAGAACATCACCCCTTCTCTGGCCGTACGCCTGATCCTCGACAAGGCGGATTCCACCGAGAAGGCGGTGGAGCTGCTCAGCAAGTACACCATGTACGCCTCCGGCGGAAGGGATTACCACTACTATGTCTGCGATGCCTCCGGGGACTGCCGCATCATCGAGTACGACTGCAACGACGAGGCACGCAGTATGAAAGTCACACCCACGGAAGCCGCCGCCAATTTCTACGTGGCGTACATCGACAAAGTTCTCCCGAATCAGCATAACGGCATCTACGGCCATGGGAAGGAGCGCTACGATGCGGTGTTCGAAGTGGTAGAAGAGACCCGCGGAAAAGCGACGGAAGACGATGCGTGGAGGGCGCTGAAAGCCTCTGCGCAGCTTCCCAATCCGGCCGAAGTCACCAGCAACACCCAATGGTCCATCGTGTACAACAACACAGATCGGACGGCGGCCATCTGCATCAGAAGGCATTGGGAAGACGTATTCCGCTTTAAACTCTGATTCTGAAAAACCTGCGGACCGCATTACGGCGAATCCGCAGACGAATCAGAGAATCGATAAATTGGTGGGCCCCCTCGGATTTGAACCGGGGTCACATGCACCCCAAGCATGAAGGATACCAAGCTACCCCAAGGGCCCACTGAATAGGGTATTAAGTGGTTTAGTTTAAAAAGTTTTGGATTACTGGAATCTCATCCGAGCTGAGCGATCTCACCGATAAGATCCGCGTGGGAAACGATCATCCTGCGGCAGCAGTACCTCTCGAATCCCAGATCATCAAGGACCTTCTGGGGCTCCTCGCCCATCTTCACGCGCTTCACGTACTCGGGGTAGGCGGAACCTACGACCTTTCCGCATGTGAAACATCTCACCGGTATTATCATGACATCATCTCAACGGTAGGACTTCTGCTTCTTGGCACGGGCACCGGGTCCCAGGGGCTTCTTGGGCAGTTTTCTCCTGTCATCGTTGATGATAAGAGTTCTGTCGTATGCCCTGAAGAGAGCTTCGAGCTCGTCATCCTTGTAGTAGTCGACAAGTCCCCTTGCGATGGCGGTCCTGACGGCCGCTGCCTGTCCCATGACTCCTCCGCCCTGAACGGTGACGGAGATGTCGACCTTTGCTGCTTTCTCGGGAACGAGCTGCAGGGGCTCTTCGATCTTGAGCCTTGCGAGTTCCGGAGTGTAGATTGCAATAGGGGTCTTGTTGACGGTGACCTTTCCAGTGCCTTCTTTCACGACTGCCCTGGCGATTGCGGTCTTTCTCTTTCCACTAGTGTTGACTGCATCCATTTAAATCACCTGACTTTGGATCCCAGGAATCCGGAGATTTCACCCAGGGTCACGTATTTGCACTGGACTGCCCTGGAAGCATCCTCGATCTTGACCTTTTCGCAGGTCTCGAACTGCTTGGGAACTCCGACGAAGACGTGGAGCATCCTGTATGCTTCCCTTCCGGTGGTGGTGTAGCGGGGGATCATTCCCTTTACGCACCTCTTGAAAAGGAGGTCGGCCCTGCGGGGGTAGAACGGTCCTTTCCTCTTGGTGACCTCTCCGACGTCAACCTTGTGCTTGAACTCGGAGAACACTTCACTCCTCTCACCGGTGATGATGATCTGCTCTGCGTTAAGAACGACGACCTCTTCTCCGTCAAGGATCTTGGTGGCGACAACGCTTGCAAGCCTTCCGTAGATGAGTCCTTTTCCATCGATAACGGTAACCATGCTAATCACCCGAGAATCCTGACTTTGGAGCCGGTGGGGTTCTCATCCATGAGCTCTTTGATGGTCATGGTCTTTCCGCCAGCGGCGACGATCGCTGCAGCGGCCTTTGCACTGAAGCTGTATGCCGCTACGTTCACTTTCTTGCTGATATCGCCGGCTGCGAGGACCTTACCGGGAACGATAACGGTCTCTCCGTCTGCGGCGTATTTCTCAATCTTGCTGAGGTTCGCCTCGGCCCACACCCTGCTGGGTGCTTCAAGCCGGAGCGCGATGTCTCGCCAGATAGCAGCCTTCTGGTTCTCCCTAGTCTTCGCCTTCAGATCAGCGATCAGGGCGACAAGCTGGGGGTTAGATTTGTAGCAAGTTCTGCTCATTTTCTGACTCTCCCGACATTGGGTAAGGCGCTCGTATGCAGGTCCTGCTTATAAAACTATCCGTCTTTTCCCCTTTAATTATAGGAATAATAAAGGAGAAGAGGGGACTTCTTCCCTGCGGATGTGGCTAAGATTTAATACCTTAATCCTTGTTGGTGGCCTATCAGTGATTGTCCATGATAAGATACGGACCCGCCGGTATCCCGCTGTCCTGCAAAGGGCGCACTCTGAAAGACGGAATCGAGGACGTGCACAACCTCGCCCTCACCGCTCTGGAAATACAGATGGTAAGACCCAAAACCTACTTCCGCGCCCCCGATGAAGACGAGGAAGCGGGGAAGTCGATAAGGGAACTCACCGCGGAGTCCGGATTCGTCGTCGGCATCGACAGAGGCGAAGACGACATCGTCTACGACCCGGATGCGATAATCAACGAGGAAGACAACATCCTGGTGATGGCGTCCGGCGTCGCCAACTGTTTCGGGGACCTGTACGCCCTCGGCAACATGGCGAGAAGGCACGACGTCGCTCTCTCCCTCCACACGCCCTACTATATGGATTTGGGCGGAGAGCTCTACGACGAATCCTGTGAGGTGCCGGAGGACGACGAATACGCCGAGATGCCTCCCGAGACCCTCTCCATGCAGTGTTTCAACACCATCCGCAACGGCGCGGTGGTCCTCAACGCCCTCGGCGGGAGCGTCGTGGTCACCAGCCTCGGCCCCTACACCTCCGACAGAAGCAGGAAGGATACCGAAGCGAACATGAAGAGCAACCTGAAAGCCCTCATGAAATGGTGGAAGGGCATGAAGCTGCACCCGAAGCTGGGTATCGAGGTCACCGGGAATCAGGACGTATGGGGTTCCCTCGACCAGGTCCTCGACCTCTGCGACTCGTTCAAAGGTGCGGTCGTCCCCGTCCTCAACTTCGCCCAGTACCAGTCGAGGACCAAAGGGTCGCTGATCACCCCCACCGATTTCGCCGACCTCATCAACCAGTTCGTGCCCTACTCCAAAGACGGCATCTACTCCTCCTTCTCCAATGTGGAATTCGATGCGGACGGGAACGAGAAATGGCTCACTCCCCTCAAGAAAGGAGATCTGAAATTCGAAAGGCTCGCGGAGTGCCTCGCCGACATGATGCCCGAGATTACCCTCATCTCGTCCTCTCCCCTTCTGGAACATGATGCGGTCTACATGAGGACCCTGACCGAAAGGGTACTCTCCAAGAAGGCATCGAAATACCTCAGGGAGAAGAAGAAGTCCGACGAGGCGGCCGCAGTCGCCGCCGGGACCCTTGCTCCGGCCGACCCCAACGACAGTTCCGATGCATGAGGCACGTGAGGGGAGATGGACACCTTCGGTTACATTGAAGGGCACATCCGGGAGGCCCTCGGCCGTATCCCCGATGAAGACCGCGTCCGTTTCGCCGACATGATCCTCTCGGGCAACCGCATATTCATCTTCGGGGCCGGAAGATCCGGCCTCGTGGGACAGATGTTCGCGGTGCGCCTCGTACAGCTGGGTCTCCACGTCTACTTCGTCGGAGACATGACGACCCCCATAATCGCACCGGGGGACATCGTCATCCTGATCTCCAATACCGGGAAGACCCTCTCCGTCACGAAGACGGCACAGATCGCGAAGAGGATCGGTTCCTCCGTTGTCTGCCTCACATCCGACAGGAAATGCAAACTGGCCGAGATCTCGGACCTGTGCATCACCGTCGAACCGGAAAAAGACGGGGAAACGCCGAACCTGGCACCTCTGGGTACGCTGTTCGAGGACACTGCCCTGATGTTCTTCGACTGCATAATTCCCGTCCTGATGAGACGCAGAAACATGACCGAAGAGGAGATGCGCTCGCATCACGCCATCTGGGTCTGATCATCCTTCCAATATGGCCGGGGTTATCCTGCGGGCGGTGCCGTTCTCCACCGCGTATATCGCAAGGGACAGTTCCTCGATGTCCACCATTATTGCAAAAGCTTTGTCCGTTCCGAACAATTCGCAATGTCTGGCTATGTCCTCCGCAGTCATCTCGACACCCCCGGCTGAGGCCCTGAACCATCCGACGGCGCCGTCGGTGCCGGGGCATATCCCGGCGGTTATGGCATACAGTCCCCCGCCGTCGCAGAAGAATTTTCCGGCGATCATGCCCTCGGCATCCCTGCCGTCGCAGTACGCATCGTCCGACAGATCGGCCACCGCATCGAACAGCGCCTCCGTAACGAAAAGCTCCGCCTTCGTCAGGCGGGTGCGTTCCTCCGCATCTCTCATCGCACCCTCAAAGGCGAAGGGACTACGTAATAGATTTCCCCGCAGATGAGGGATTCGCGGGGAACGGCGACATCCGTCCCGTTCCTGATCAGAAACGTCCCCGGAACCTCGCTCCAATATTCCTCCGCGATCCTTTCAATGGCCGACACCCTGCATCCGTCGGACATCTCGAATCTCAGAGATGCCCCGTTCTTCGTATTTACGACTTTTATGTCCGTTTCCATACCTCCGCTTTGCTATGGTTCGGACATCTCGGGTCGATGTCCATACGAATGATGCTGACGCTCCCATCCTTCCCGTCGTAATACAGCATCCCTCTGGCACATAGGTCCTGCCTTCCGCACGCTATGCGCAGCGCCTCCTCTGAAGCCATTTCGGCAAGAGCCCCCGCGCTCCCCGCATCGGGACGCATCTTCCGGGCGGGACGTTCCGCCGAAGGTCTCGCGTCGAGCGCCCTCGTACGGAAACGGTCCATGCCGCATTCGGCGCACGGACCTCCGGGAAGGACCGTCTGGATCTTCCCCCTCATTCCGTCAGCGGACACGTCGATGTACGGTATGCGGTACTGGCAGGCACGGGAGTTCGCGAACAGCCTGACGGCGGCGTCGCCCGTGCACCCTATGATGACCTCGAAGTTCCAGCCTTCCAGTCTGCGTACGTCGCCGGCTACGGAGGAGAATCCCGGACATCCCGTATCCTCCGCCGTACGCCTCGCGACGGCCTCAGAACGGTACGAACCGATATCGCTCTCCCTGATGTGTGCCAGATGTCCGATGTCATCCTTCCCGACAGTGCCGGGATCGACCATCAGGACCCTGCGGAAACCCTTCCCGGGAAGAGCGGCGGCCACCCTGCTGCCGAGCGAACCCGTGCCTATCAGAAGGACGCGGGCGTTGGCCGTGCGGCGGGCATCGTACCACGGCGGGAACCCTTCTTCCCGCTTTCCGGAAGCGTCTGAAACTTCCATGCTCGGCAAATCATGGTTCAGGTTTTAAAAGGGATAGACTACATGTAGCAGACATGGCAGATCTTCCCGACCATGACCACTGCAGATACTGCGGATGCGCGGTCCCGTTCGAGCAGGCGTACTGTTCGATGGAGTGCTATAACATGGACCATGAAAGGATGAAAAAGGAGAAGATCCGCGACGGCATCCTCGCCGGCACCGCCGTGGCCGGCGCGGCGATCATCCTCATTGCGGGATATTTCCTGTGACTGTTTTCAAAGGGATTCCCACACATCATTATAAGGCCCGATGCGATTAGATAACTATGAACGGACCCAAACTGGTCGCCGAGATTCTCGTAGCAGTCATCATAGTGGGATGCTGCTACAGCGTATTCTCGGAAGCAATCCCGACCGAGTATCCTCCTATCGACATCAAAGCCGATGAGAGTACCTCCAACACGCTGTCGTACAGCGGCATGGAAGTCTCGATCAAGACCCAGAGCTACATCATCGACTCCAAGATGCCGTCGGACGTCACGGACGTCTATATCGAACTGGCCCTCGATGCGCCTTCTCAGAAATACCATCTCGGTACGATCGATATAGGTACGATAGCGGCCAACACGACCACCCATACGGAGCCTCAGGTCATAACGGTGCCTGCATACGTGGTTCTGGCCAGTCTTGCGGCCAACTCGGACGGCGGCACCATCAAGACCCCCATCCTGGCGAAACTGCATTTCTCATATCTGGAGTATCGGGGCGAGAAACTCATCGACCTCGGCCTCAACCTCCGCGTCGACATGGGCTTCGACGGTGGCGTGAAGGTCGAGCATGACGGGAACACTGCGAAGATGACCATCGATGTTCCGAATTCGGGTTTCACCAAGGACATCGTGGATATAGCCGACAAAGTGTGCGACTCCGAAGGGAACTGCACCATCGGGATAGAAGGCTGCCCGGACGTGGGTTTCAAGCTGAACATCTCCCCCGACGGGAAGACCGTCTCCTTCGCCGTGAGCGGGGTCGACGGAACCGCATACGACGTGATGAACACGTTCTTCAAGGACAAGGATGAAGTGACCATCAACTACAAGGGTTCCTCCGAGGAATCCTACACCGTCACCAAGGAACAGGCCGAATCCTTCTCCAAGATGATCGAATCGTTCTACGGAGGAATCAGCGCATGACTTCGGAAGATGCCGTGAAGATCCTCAAGAAGAACGACGCGCCGTATCTCAACAGTACGAAGAGGATGGCGAAGAGGATTGCCGTCTCCGTCCTCGAATACGTCGTCATTATCCTGATAACCCTGGCGATCGCATCATACATGGACACCGGGTCGCTGGAGAGCATGTTCAACATGACGGATTCCATGAAGAAGATGCTGCAGCCGGGAGGATTCATCTTCAACTCCGTCCTGTCCTATCTGCCCATCCTCATACTCGTGAACCTGGGCAACTACTTCGGATCCGGAACCACCGGCAAACTCGCCATCGGCGTCCTCAAATGCGTTGCGATGGCCGTGTGGCTCACGGTCCTCCTCACCTCGGCGACCAGCACCCTGGAGATACCCAGCATCGCCGCGAACCAGGGTCTCGACAGTATCGAGATCGGCGTCGAAGGCATCGCCAAATTCGCCGCATTCGTCATGATTGTGTGCATCCTGATCCCCATCGGGGAATTCATCGGAGCCAGGAAGAAACACAAGGCTGCGGTCGAGAGGAAGGAGAACGATTATCAGGACTGAGTCATCTGAATGCGGCCGCGGTGCGCGCCGCATCATGAACCCTCAGGATGTCCGCACCGGCGGAGGCCGCTATGAGGCAGGCTTCGGCGGTCGCGTCATCCCTGTCCATGCCCGGGAAGGCATCGGACAGAAACCTCTTCCTCGACGGTCCCGCGAGGACCGGATATTTTCCTCCGAACGAGAATTCCGAACACCTGCGGAGGAGTTCCATACTCTGTGCGGAAGCCGTCCCGAAACCCACCCCGGGATCTGTTATGATATTGCAATCCTTCACCCCGGCGGAATGTGCCAGATCTATTTTTTCAGCGAGAAATCCTTTCGCATAGGAGACGGCGTCCCCGGAAATGAAATCGGTTCTGAACGTCCCCGGATCCCCGAATGTACTCATTATGACAAGAGGGACGCCGAGCCGGGCGGCGGCGGAAGCCATATCCTGATCCCCGAGTCCGGAAACGTCGTTTATGATCGATACGCCAGCATCCGCGGCGGCTTCCGCAACGGATGCCTTGTAAGTATCGACGGATACGGGGATGTCCAGAGAAGGGATGATCTCCCGAAGAACCGGGAGAATCCTGCGGATCTCCTCTTCCGCAGATACGGCGGATGCCCCCGGACGTGTGGATTCGGCGCCGACATCGATGATGTCGGCACCCGCATCGGCCATGGCGCACGCATGTGCCAGCGCCTTATCCGGAGAGTTCCAGAGACCTCCGTCCGAAAAGGAATCGGGGGTCGCATTGAGGATCCCCATTATGAGGGGGCGGGACCTCCCGCCCCTGAAGAGGTTTGATGCGTTCATTGCAGGTGCTCGTCCACCAGCTCCACGAGGTCCACGACCTTCACGTCCCTGCCTTTGGCCTGTGCGCCGAGGTTGGTGACGCAGAACGGACAGGTCGTGATGATGATGTCCGCGAAGGATGCCTCGTCGAGACGGGTGTCCGCGATCTCCGCGGATTCCTCGGGATAGGCGGCGCGGACTCCTCCTCCGCCTCCGCAGCAGTGGCTGAGCTTCCTGTTGAACGCCATCTCCTGGAAATCCACTCCGGGGAACTGGGCGATGACCTCTCTCGGAGGCTCGTAGACTTCGCAGTGCCTTCCCAGGTGGCAGGGGTCGTGGTAGGTGACCTTCACATCTCCCAGCGAGGTGAGGCTGAGTTTCTGCCTTGCGAGGAATTCTGTCATATGGAGGACCTCGAAGGGGACCTCCACGTGTTTCGGGTATTCCTTCTTGAACATCCTGTAGCATCCGGCGCAGGAAAGGACGAGGGTCTTGACCCCGAGGGCCTTGATCGCATCGACGTTCCTCTTGTAGATCTTGACCAGATCCTCCTCGGACCATCCGACCCTTCCCATGACGGATCCGCAGCAGATCTCGTCGAGGGTGGTGAAGTCGACTCCGAGTTTCTTCAGGATCGAAAGCGACGATTTGGCAGTCTTGACCGCCCTGTAGGTCGCTGTGCATCCGGCGAAATAAGCCACGGGGGCGCTGTGGGGCTCGTATCCCCACTCCTTCATGACCTCTGCGACGGATTTCTTCTCCGCGAAGGGATTGTGGTAGTTGACGATGTTCTCGCACATGGTCTTGTGCTTGGGCAGGATGTGGCCGGACGCCACGAGGTCCGCCCTGCACAGTTCGATGATCTCGACGATGTCCACCTTGGACGGGCATCTCCTGACGCAGTCCGCGCAGGTGGTGCAGGTATACATCGATTTGACGACGGAGTCGTCCGGCTGCAGCTGGCCGACGGACAGACCGTAGGTCATGACTATGCGGCCTCTGGACAGGTCGGTGTCCCAGTTGATGGCCTTGAATGAGGGGCACACGCTCTTGCAGAACCCGCACATGGTGCAGGTGGAGAGCGCGGAGCGCACCAGTTCGATCTTTTCGGGGGTGAAAGCCGAAGACATGTTCAGTCCTCCTCGGGACGGGGAATGGTCACGCTTCCGTCGGCGAGGACCATGACCCTCGCTTCGGGATTGGCGGCGAGGGCATCCTTCAGGGCTTCCGCCACGGTCTTCTTGGGGACCATGTGGGCACTCCTGATGACGGATTCGTCCAGGTCCGTGACGGCCCAGATGTTCGCCCATGTGGCGATCTCGGCCATCTTGGCGGCCTTGTGGTATCCGAGCTTGTATCCTTTCTTGATGTTCTCGATGACGGCCTTGGGGTCGGACGAGGCGGAAAGCAGTTTCAGGAAGCCGTCGTGTCCGATACCCTCCCTGCACTTGGACACCATGACGATGGTCCCGCCTTCCTTGAGGGCCCATTTCCCGTTGTCCAGCGCCTTCTGCGACTGGTACAGGTCGACGTCCATTGGATAAGGTGCGACGGATATGACAACGTCCGCCTTCTCGGGGACGGGGACGACGAATACCTCCTCTCCCCATTTCACGGCTTGCTCGAAAGCGGGGTTGAGCTCTCCGGAGGCCACCTTGTAGAGGTTCTGGTGGCGGTCCATCACTATCTGGATGGAGAAGATCTTCTTCCCCTTCACGACCTCCAGGGCATCCATCATATCCTCGTGGACGGGGTTGCCCTCGAGCCTGAGCGCCTGCGCCTCCATGCCGACGGCCATCTTGTGGTTGGTCTCGATGGTCCTGTACGATGCGACTCCGGGGAGGAACGACTTCCTGCCCCCGGTCCATCCGGCGAAGTAGTGGGGCTCGACGGAGGTGATGATGATGAGACGGTCCGCATCAACCGCGATCTTGTTGACCTCCATGGGGGTGCCGTTCTTGGAGGTGCCGAGGTTCACGCACTCGGAATTCTTGGCGTCGTGGACGATTATCCTGTCCCTGAGCTCTCCGAGGTGGGAGCCGAAGATGTTCCCATACTCCTCCTCGGTGGGGGCCCTGTGGGTCCCGGTCGCGATGAGGTACCTCGCAGCGCGGAGGTCCATCCTCTTGGAAAGGGCATCGAGCACCTTCGCGGTGGGGGTGGGGCGGGTCCCGTCGTTGACTATGAACACGATGTCCTCGCCGCCTTTGAGGAACTCGTCGATGGGTGCGCCTCCGATCGGAGCGTCCAGGGATTCGTTGATAACGCGGTCGGAATCGCCGCAGACGACGTCCTTGGGGGAGAAGGTCCCGATGTAATTCTTCTCCGGGATCTCTATCTCCTGTACGCCGTCCTTGCCGTACTTAACGTCCACTATCATTTCAATCTGAACGGTTATCCCTCTTTTTTATTTTTAAACATATTGGGAAGGGACTCTCCCGCCCCAGTACGGCGAACAACTTTTAACCTGAATCGGATAGCATCTCCCGATATGGCCGCATTGGGAGAGGTCGGGGAAAGGGAACTGGTGGATCGCATCAGAGGGATAGTGCGTCCGCGCTCGGGCAGGACGGCCCTGGGGCCGGGGGACGACGCCGCCGTCGTCAGATGCGGCGGAGACACCGTCGTATCCACCGACGTCCTGACGGCCGGAAGACATTTTCCGAAGGGCATGACCTTCGAACAGTTCGGATGGACCGCGGCCGCGGTGAGTTTCAGCGACATCGCGAGCATGGGTGCGAGACCCGTCGGGTTCCTCCCCGCCGTGACCGCTCCCGAGGGCACCGAGGAGATGGAACTCTACGACCTCATGAGCGGGATAGACCAATGCTGCGAATTCTGCGAAGCCGACGTCCTCGGCGGAGACACGAAATTCGGACCTCTGGCCGTAGCGGGTACTGCGATAGGGGATATGGAGGGCAGGAAGCCCATGACCCGCAGCGGAGCCCGTCCGGGGGACATCCTCGCCGTCACCGGGGAGCTCGGGAAGGCGGCGGCCGGATTCCTGGCGGTCGAGAACGGATATCCGGAGTACGATGACAGCATCTTCTCCCTCATGACCCCCGTCCCGAGATGGGAGGAGGGTATCGGCCTCGCCTCGTCCGGGATCGTCACGTCCTGCATGGACCTCTCCGACGGACTCGGTAACGCCTGCCGCACCGTATGCTCCGCATCCCATGTCGGAATGGAGATCGAATGGGAGTTCCTCCCGATCGGGGAAGAGGTGGAGGAGGTCTGCGGACTCTGCCGGAAGGATGTGAAGGAGACCGTCGTCAGATGGGGAGGGGAATACGAACTCCTGTTCTCCTTCGACAGGGCCGGGATACAGAAACTTTATGATGCTGGGGTTATGTTCTCGATAATAGGTGCCGTCACGGACGGCACGGTACCATACCTCTGCGACGGTGAACAGAGGTCGGAGATGCAGGATGGCCTTTATTAACCCGAACATCGAAGCGAGATACTGGCACCCGGAGGGGGACCTCGCGGTGTGCGACCTCTGTCCGCACCGCTGCAGACTGTCTTCCGAGTCCTTCGGCCGCTGCACCGCCCGCAAGGCCGCGGACGGGAAACTCATCGCATACAACTACGGCAGGATCTCATCCATGGCCGTGGACCCGATAGAGAAGAAGCCCTTCTACCATTACAGGCCCGGCACCGGCATATTCTCCGTGGGATCGGTCGGGTGCAACCTGCACTGCGAATACTGCCAGAATTACTCCATATCCATGTCCCCGATCGGCAAGAAGCGCACCACCTTCAAGTCGGCCGAGGATATCGCGGCGCTCTGCAGACAGCAGAACTCCGACCAGATCGCGTTCACGTACAACGAGCCCGCCATCTGGTTCGAGTACATCATGGACGTCCACGAATGCGACCCCGACCTCAGGATCGTCCTCGTATCCAACGGATACGTCAACGAGGATCCTCTGAAGGAACTCTGCTCCGTGTCCGAAGCCGTGAACTTCGATGTCAAAGCATTCAGCGACGAATTCTACAGGAAACTGTGCGGAGGGAAGCTGGAGGACGTCAAGAGATCCTGCGAGGTGGTCTTCGAACAGGGTGTGCATCTGGAACTCACCTACCTCGTCATACCCGGGAAGAACGACAGTCCGGAAGAGGTCGGGAAATTCATCGAATGGGTAAGGGACAGCCTCTCGCCGGACGTTCCGGTGCATTTCACCAGGTTCCACCCCGACTACAACATGATGGATGTCCCGATGACCCCCGTGGACACACTCCTCAAATTCCAGACCATGGCCGAGGACGGGGGACTCAACTACGCGTATGTGGGCAACATCCTCCACGACGATGCGTCCGACACGTACTGTCCCGAATGCGGGGCGGCGGTCATCAAGAGGACAGGTTACGCCGTCGACATAATCGGGCTCGACGGGGACCGCTGCGCATTCTGCAAGCACCGGCTCAACATCATCAGATGAAGAACGGACCGAACAGGACCGTGGCTGCGGCCGCGGCGGCGAGCGGCGCCACGAACGGGATCATATAGGTAACGCGGACCTCTTTTTCTCCGGTGGCGCGCAGTCTCCCGTACACCTCGGACATATCTTCATCCGAACATGTGCCAGTATACGTTTTTCCACCGTCTTGGATGTCCTCCGCGGGCCACACGAACGCCTTCTCCGCGGCGGAGATCTCCATGAAACACCTCAGCCCTTCGCGCCTCTTCCCTTCTGCAGGAATGAAATACCATACGATACACCAGACGGCGGCCACTGCAGCTCCTATGAGCAGCACCGAAAAGACAGGGGCGAACAGTACTGAAAAGATGTCCCCCGGAGCGGAAACGGGAATGTGCCAGATATCGTAATATGCGGGTATGGACACACTCAGGGCGATGAGGCATTTCGCATCCGCCCCTCCCCTGAGGATTCCTGCGGCATAGAATAGGAAGAACACAAACACCGCCGCTTGGGACATCAGCCCGATGATTACACGCGGATCCCTGTCTCCGAACACCAGCACCGCCGCGGCCGACACGGCGGATACGGCGCCGAGGATGACGTCCTGACCGGCCCTGCCCGCAGTGAAACAAAGCGCCGCACACAACATACCCAGACAGTTGAAAACATATTCCCAGCGCAGTCCGCCGTCGCCGATGCAGAAGATGAGGTACGCAACGGGTCCGACAGCCGCGAGGATCTGCCAGTGGCGGTCCGGGATCTCCCTCTTCCGGATATCGCTGACCGCTGCCGACAGCATGACCGCAACGACTGCTGCGACATCGGCCAAAACTGCGACATCTGTACACTCCATGTGCGGACCACCGTGCGGTAATAAATAAAAGGGAGGGATTACAAGCAGTATGAACACAGGCAGGACCAAAATATTACTGGCCGCGGTCGCGGCCTTGGCCATGCTGATTATAGCCTCCGTTCCGTTCGGTGCGGACGACTCTTCTGCGGAATCGCACGGGATCGACGGGACGAGCCTCACATACGTCTGTCGTCAGGACGACACCCTCTCCGTATCTGCGGGAAAAAGCGTTGAGACGAAATTCTTCCTGCAAAGTGGCTACAGTACGGACGTCCCCTTGGAGCTTTCCGCATCGTGCAACAACAGCAGGATTTCGGCGAAAGTCGGATCCGACCCCATGATTATCATGGAGGAAGGATCCAAGTGGATCAGGATTCCTGTCACCGTAGATTCCAACGAGTATGCGCACGAAGGAGAGTACAAGATCACGGTCTCCGTCAGGGTCACTGTGAGTCCGAATGCCGAGGACGATACCGGATCCTTCGATCTGGACCTCAGCGTCACATCCAACCTCACTTCGAACAACTACAACAAATTCCTCGGCTACATCCCGAACCATTTTGACGGGATCCTCGGCAACGTGTGGTTCACCGCGATCGCATCATTCTTCGCACTCCTCGCCATCGGATACGCCGTCGTAGTGGTCGTCGTGCCCATTTGCACGAGAATTATCACCAGAAAAGACGACCCCGAGAGGCCGGCCGTGAAGAAGACCCTGTACAACCTCTGCCATGCGATCATCCTGATATGGGCCATCGGTCAGGTCCTCCGCATCCTCGGGACCGAAGAATCCCTCATCGACATAGTCAACAGGATCTTCATGATAGTGTACGCCATCGTCGGCGTCATCGTCGCCTGGCACCTGTACAAGATCATCATCGACATCGTCCTCCGCCACATGAGCGAGAAGGAAGGCCTGCACAGCGACGACATCCAGAGTCTCCGCCCCCTGTTCCTGTACCTCGGGGAGATGGTCATCGCGATCATCGCAGTCATGATCATCATGAACTTCCTCGGATTCAACCTCGCGGCCATCATCACCAGCGCCGGTATCGTATCCCTCGGAATATCCATGGGTGCGCAGGATGTGCTGAAACAGTTCTTCGCCGGGATCGTCATCCTCGCCACCCGTCCGTTCAAGAGGGGCGACCTGATCCGCATCGGAACCGACTCGACTATCTACAAGGTCAGGAAGGTCAACGTCATGTTCACCGAGCTGGCGAACTGGGACAACACCGATGTCAACCTCATGCCCAACAGCACCATCGAGACCAGCAGGATCCAGAACATAACCGGCGAGACCCTCGTCACCAAGGTCTACCTCACCATGGACATCGCCTACGGTCAGGACATCAGCAAGGCCCGCAGACTCATGGAGGAGGCCGCCTGCAAGAACCCGAACGTCATATCCGACGGCAGCTACGGCATGCCCTACACCAGGGTGGAGGAGTTCGGCGACAGCAACATCACCATCAAGATGGGAATGTACTTCGACGACTTCAACAAGAGTTACACCGCACGCGGGCATCTGAGACAGTCCATCATCGAGACGTTCTACGCAAACGGAATCGACTTCGACTACAACAGGATCACCATCGACGAGATCAAGGTCCCCGCCAGCGAAGCCAAGGGCGACTACGGCGGAATAAAGAAGGTCACCGATTCCTGAACCTCGAAAATCGTAAAACCTCTTACCTTTTCCTTTTTTTATATACCAATTTTCTGGGTTTATCGTATCCCATTCATTATCGTTATATAGGGATGCGCACTACACGTGCGTATTATAAGGGAAGGCGGGTCAATTGATAGACAACCTAGACAAGCGCATCCTCGAAATCATGAAGAAGGATTCCAGGTGTCCCTACGTCGAGATAGCCGAGAAGCTCGGCGTCTCCGAAGGCACGGTCCGCAGCAGAGTCCATAAGATGACCGAGGACGGGATAATCCGCGGATTCACGATAAAGACCAGTTCGAAGAACGTCAAGGCACTCGTAGAAGTACGTATAGACGTCAACACCGACACCGAGGAGATCGCCAAGAGGCTGTCCGAGTACGAGGGTGTCACCGAGGTCTTCGAGGTCACCGGGGACCAGGACATCATCGCCATCGTCGACGTCGAATCCTCCCAGAAGCTCAACGAGATCATCGAGAAGGTCAGGAAGTACGACAACGTCCTCAGCACCCGCACCAGCCTCATCCTGAAGGAACATTTCGGAGAGAACTGACATGCATTCCGACAGCAGATTTCTGACAGGAACCGGAACCGCACTCGTCACCCCGTTCGGAAAGGACGGTGAGGTGGACGAAGAGGCTCTCAGGAGACTCGTGGACTTCCAGGAGGAGAACGGCATAGACATGCTTCTGCCCTGCGGTTCCACCGGCGAGGCCGCATGCCTCTCGGCCGAGGAACACATCAGGGTCATCGGGATCGTCATCGACCAGGCGAAGAAGGCCAAGGTCGTGGCCGGTGCGGGAAGCAACTGCACCCGCGAAGCCGTCGAACTGTCCGCCAAGGCGGCGGACATGGGCGCGGACGCCATCCTCTCCATATCCCCGTACTACAACAAGCCCACCCAGGAGGGCATCGTGAAGCACTACGGAGCAATAGCCGAGGCGGCGGACATACCCGTCATCGTCTACAACGTCCCCGGAAGGACCGGACTCAACATCACCGCCGAGACCGAGGCCCGCCTCGCCGACATACCCAACATCGCCGGGGTCAAGGAAGCGTCCGGCAACCTCGAACAGGTGAAGGCCGTCATAAACAACGGAAAGAAGGATTTCACGGTGCTGTCGGGAGACGACGCCATGACGTACGACATCATGTGCGCGGGAGGACACGGCGTGTTCTCCGTCTCCTCCAACTGCTGCCCCGGAGAGGTTTCCCGCATGGTGAACCTCCTAAAGGAAGGAAAGAAGGCAGAGGCGAAGGAGATCCACGACAGGATGCTCCCTCTTTTCACCGGCATGTTCTGCGAGTCGAACCCCATACCCATCAAGTACGTCATGTCGAAGATGGGATACGGAACGGACTGCCCCCGGCTTCCGCTCACACCCCTCTCCGAAAAGGGAAGGGCTGTCGTGGACCCGCTGCTGGCGAAGTACGGTCTTTGAGGAGCGCCGCAGAATCCGCGACAGTCATCGGATCCCGCATACCGCGACCGAGGTCAGATATCATGCTTACAGTAATGAAGTTCGGAGGAACCTCCGTAGGTTCCATCGAGGCGCTCGAGAGAGTGGCCAACATCGTATTGAACACCGAAGGCGACAAGGTCGTCGTCACATCCGCCATGTCGGGGATCACCAACTTCCTCGTGGGTCTCTGCGACGACGTGCACGGAAAGAGGGACGAAGCCCTCGCCACCTTCGAGAAGAAACACCTGAACGTTGCGAGGAGCATGCTCGACGACGAGCATTACGCCCTCTTCCTGGAGGAATTCGAGCCCAGGATGAAGGCCTTCCGCGACCTCCTCTACGACGAGGAGGCCATGAAGAGCCCCTACTACAAGGACAACGTCACCTCCCAGGGGGAGAGGTTCTCCTCCCTCCTCCTGAGCCACAAACTCAGGGCGCTGGGACACATGTCCTCCGCCCTCACCAGCGAGAAATGCGGCATCGCCGCCGAAGGACATCCTCTGAACGGCTCCGCGAACCTCGCCGAGACGGAAAGGGCCATGGGCATCAGCGTCCTCCCCTACGTCCAGAAGGGCTGCATCCCCGTCATCACCGGATTCTACGGGGTGACGAAGGAAGGGGAGCCCCTCACATTCGGCAGAGGAGGATCCGACTACGCCGCGGCGGTCGTCGCGAACGCCCTCAACGCCGACATGCTCGAGATATGGACGGACGTGGACGGCTTCATGTCCGCGGACCCGAGGATCGTTCCCGCGGCCGTGAAGATCGACGAGATGAGCTACACCGAGGCGGCGGAACTCGCCTACTTCGGAGCGAAGGTCCTCCATCCCCGCACCATCGAGCCCGTCAGAAAGAAGCACATCCCCCTGAAGGTCAGGAACTCCTTCAAGCCGAACGAGAAAGGGACCCTCATCTCCCAGTTCAGAAAGCCCAAGAACGAGCTCCTCAGGTCCGTCGCGGCCAAGACCGACCTGTCCATCATCAGCATCAGCTCGCCCGAGGTGGCGTACCGCCCCGACATCGTCACGAGGATCCTCTCGAAGATCTCCGAGAACGAGGATGCGATATACTCCATTTCGACCACCCTCTCCACCGTCGCGATCCTCATCCACAACAACGACGTGAAGAACACCCTGAAGAAACTGGATGACCTCGATGCGGACGAGATCGAGAAGATCGACGTTACCGCCGACGTGGCCCTGATCTGCTGCGTGGGAGACAGTCTGCTCACGACCTGCGGCGTATCCGGAGACATATTCGGTGCGGTGAAAGAAGCGAAGGCCAACGTGCAGATGATCAGCGAGGGTGCATCGGCGGTCTCGCTCAACTTCGTGGTCCCCATGGCCCACGTGATAGATACGATAAAGATACTCCACAGGAAGTTCGTGGAGGACGACGAGGAGGTTTCCCAATGACCATGAGAGATTTCGACAGCAAGGACGGGAAGATGCTGTTCGCGGGAATGAACGTGGAAGACATCGCGAAAGAATTCGGCACCCCCTGCTACGTCATGGACGAGCAGAGGATCAGGGAGAACTACCGCAGGGTGTACGGCGCATTCTCCAGATACATGGAGACTGAGGTGCACTTCGCCTGCAAATCGAATTCCAACCTCGCGGTCCTCAGGATTCTCCAGCAGGAGGGCGCCGGGATCGACGCCGTCTCGATCGGGGAGGTGAAGACCTGCCTGAAGGCCGGTTTCGCCCCCGAGAAGATCATCTACACGGGAGTGTTCGTGAGCGAGAGCGAACTCAGGGAGGTCGCCGAGACCGGGGTCATGATCAATCTCGACTCCGTCTCCGAGATGGAGAAGCTCGCCCGCATCAAACCCGGCGCGGACGTATCGTTCAGGATCACGCCCGGCGTCGGTTCCGGACACGGCGAGAAGGTCATCACCGGCAACAAGGGCGCCAAGTTCGGGATCCCCAAGGAGCAGGTCGTGGAGACCTACCTGAGGGCGCAGGACCTGGGACTCAACCCCGTCGGCATCCACGCCCACATCGGATCGGGCGGACAGCACGTGGAACCCTTCATCGAGGAGGCGGAGGTCCTCTCCGAACTCATCAACCAGATAGGCGAGGCGGGCATCGCCCTGAAATTCGTGGACATCGGCGGGGGCATAGGCGTCCCCTACAGGCCCAACGAGGACGAGATGGACGTGGAGGAGATGGCCTGCGAGGTCTGCGACGTGTTCGAGCAGAACACCGACGTCAGGAAGATCATCCTCGAACCGGGCAGGTACATCGTCTGCGACGCATGCGTCCTGCTGACGGCCTGCAACGACGTGAAAGACGCCGGCACCAAGAAATACGTCGGGGTCGACGCAGGATTCAACACCCTCATCAGGCCCGCCATGTACGATTCCTACCACTACATACAGGACGGGAGCAGGTTCGGCAAGGCCTGCACCGCGAAATACGACATCGCGGGACCCATCTGCGAATCCGGGGACTACCTCGGACATGACAGGGTCCTCCCCGATGTGGAGGAAGGCGACATCATGGTCGTCTACAACGCCGGTGCCTACGGATTCACCATGAGCAGCAACTACAACTCCCGCCCCCTCTGCGCCGAAGTCCTCGTGAACGACGGCAAGGCGGAACTCGTCCGCGAGAGGGAACAGGTGGAGGAGCAGTGGAGACACCAGATAATCCCGAAGAGGCTGCAGTGAGATGAAGTTCTGGAAATACCACGGGATCGGCAACGATTTCATCGTCATCGACGGTGCGGACGGATCCGTGCAGGTGGACCCGGAATGGTGCAGGAAAGTCTGCGACCGCCACTTCGGTATCGGAGCCGACGGCGTCCTCTACATCCTGCCCGGACAGGGCACGGACATAACCATGAGGATCATCAACGCCGACGGTACCGAGGCGGAGATGTGCGGGAACGGAATCCGCTGCGTCGCGAAACATGCCAGGGACACGGGCATCGTCGATAAGGACGAATTCACGGTCATGACCGGCAGGGGCATTCTCAAGGCGAACGTAAGGAAGGATCCGGAGAACCCCCGCATATCCTATGTGCGCATCGACATGGGCGCACCCATCCTCGACGGGAGAAGCGTCCCCGTCGACTTCGACGGAAAGTTCCTCGATATGCCTTTCGAGGCAGAAGGCGTGAAATTCCGCGCCAATGCGGTCTCCATGGGCAACCCCCACTTCATAACATTCGACGATATCGGCGAGGAGAACGTCAGGAAACTCGGTCCGATACTGGAAAAACACCCCTTCTTCCCCAGGAAGACCAATGTGGAGTTCGCACAGGTGAAGGACGGGAAGATCTACATCACCGTCTACGAGAGAGGGGCCGCATGGACCCTCGCCTGCGGAACGGGAGCGTGCGCCACCACCGTGGCGGCCGCCCTCGGCGGACGCGTACCTTTCGATGTCCCCGTCGACGTGCACCTCCCCGGAGGATGGCTCAAAATAACCGTCGACAGAGACCTCGGATACGTCCTCATGGAAGGACCGGCCGAACTCGTGTACGCGGGAGAAACAGATTAACCAAGGTGATTCAGGATGCCGATGAAATACAAGCAGGCGGAAAGACTCCAGAAACTCCCCCCTTACCTCTTCGTAAGGCTCGAGCAGCTGGCGGCCCAGAAGAAGGCCGAAGGCGTGAAGATGATCGATTTCGGGATCGGGGATCCCGACCTTCCGTGCCCCGGAGAGATCGTAAGGGCCATGAAGAAGGCGGCGGACGTCAACGAGAACCAGAAGTACTCCTCCTCCAAAGGCGAGAAGGAACTCAGGGAAGCCGTTGCGGAATATTACAAGAAGAGATTCAACGTCAGGGTCAGCCCCGACACCGAGGTCTGCATCACGATCGGATCGAAAGAGGGGATCTACAACATCGCGCAGGCGTTCGTCAACGACGGCGAGAAGATCATCGCCCCCAACCCCGGATATCCGGTGTACTCCGGAGCCGCGACCCTGTTCAACAACGCCGTGTGCGACAAAGTCGCCCTAAAGAAGGAGAACGGCTGGCTCCTCGACACCAAGGACTGCCCCACGGACGCCAAAATGATGTACGTCAACTACCCCAACAACCCCACGGGTGCGGTCGCCGACATCGGTTACGTGAAGGACATATACAAGTGGGCCAGAAGGAACAAGACCATCCTCGCCTACGACAATGCATACTGTGAGATGACCTACGACGGATACAGGGCCCCGTCCGTCCTGCAGGCCGGAAAGGACGCGATAGAGTTCATGTCCTTCTCCAAAACCTTCTGCATGACGGGATTCAGGCTCGGATTCGCCGTCGGAAACGACGAACTCGTCGGAGGCCTCGCCAAATGCAAGGGTCAGATCGACTCCGGAGCGCCCATCTTCATCCAGAAGGCGGCCGTCACCGCCCTGAACATGTACAACGACGGAGGATATCTCAAAGAGGCCGCCCAGAAGAACCTGGACGAATTCGGCGAGAGGAGGAAGGTCCTCGTCGAGGGTCTGAGGGACCTCGGATACGAGTGCGACATGCCCAAGGGAACATTCTACGTATGGTTCGACTGCGGCAAGACCTCCATGGAGTTCACCCAGGAGATGATCGACAAAGGAGTCATCGTCACCCCCGGCACCGGATTCGGCGGAGGCTGCGAGGGATACATCAGAATGGCCGTCACCAAACCGATCGACCAGATCCAGGAAGCCCTCAGAAGAATGGGCAAGAAAAACGATTGAAGGGTGCGGAATCCTTTCCGTACCGCGAAACCATTTCCCGCAGCCCCGATTCCGGAGGCTGCGGAGATTTTCTGCACATGTCAAATGGCTTTTGACCGCACAGCAAAAATGGAAGAACCGGACCCGAAGGTCCGGAAATGATTTTCAAAGGCCGTTCCCGAACTTCTGCTTCGAATGTTCGAGCGCCACGATGACCGGAAGGGGATCTTTGAGGAGGAATGTCTCCAAAGCGCCTCCGCCGGTGCTCACGTAGGACATGGAATCGGCGAGGTCGAACTTCTCCGCCGCGGCGGAAGTGTGTCCTCCGCCCAGCACGGAAAGTCCCTTGCTGGCTACCATGGCGGACATGACCGCTTTCGTACCGATCTCGAATCCGGGTTTCTCGAACATCCCTGCGGGACCGCTCATGAAGCTGGTCTTGGACTGCTCGATGACCTTTCTGAACACCTCGATGGACTTGTCGCCGATGTCCAGAGCGGCACCCGCATTGGCCATGTCCCCGGTGAGGACCGAGCACCTCTGCCCGTCCTTCTCGACGGCGACATCGAGGGGCAGGAGGATCCTCTGGCCGTATTTCGCCATGACCTCCTGCGCATTCCTGAAGTTCTCCTCGGTCAGTTCGTCGGCGAGAGGCACCTTGGATGCCTCCCCGATATCGACACCTCTCGCCATGAGGAATGCGTTACCCGCGAGACCGACGACGATGACGGTGTCGGCGGTGTTGTTACCGAGCACCCTCTCGATCATGTGGGGGATGTCCCCGAACTTGGCCCCTCCGAGGATGAACACGGACGGACGCCTGGGATTGTTGAAGATGGTCCTCAGGGCGTACATTTCCTTGGCCATGAGCCTCCCGGATGCCGAGGGCAGGACGTCCTCGAATCCGACGAGGGAGCACTGGGACCTGTGGGCGGCGCCGAACGCATCGCAGACGTAGCAGTCGAAGAGAGGCGCAAGGGCGGAGACGATCTCCCCCTTGGCGTGCTCCTCCATGGGTTTCGACTCGCTCTCGGAGTCTATGGCGCGGACGTTTCCGAGAAGGAGGACCTCCCCCTCGCCCACTTCGGAGATGGCTTTCCTCGCCTCGTCCCCGAGGACATCGTCGACGTACTTCACGGGCGCATTGAGGTTCTTCGAGAGCAGCACGGCATGCTGGGAGAGGTCGGTGAAATCCCACTTGCCCTTTCTGCTCTGATGTGCCAGTATGACGACTTTCGCTTTCTTCCCCATGAGTTCCCTGACCGTGGGGACGACGGCGCGGATCCTGGAATCGTTGATGATCTTCAGGGTCTTCTTGTCCATGGGGCAGTTGATATCCACCCTGAGGAGGACTTTCTTTCCCCTGTAATTCATGTCGCCGAGGGTGTTGAATGTGTCCATCTTCCTCCCTCAGTGGTCGATGCCGAGGGCCTTGTTGGTCTTGGCGACGGATTCGGGGCCCTCCATGAGCTTGCACATGGACCTGATGCAGTCCACGTTCTCGGGGATGACGTCGGCCTCCTGGTGGACGGCCTGGTAGTAGTAGAGGGTGTCTCCGACCACCTTCACGCCGTCGGACCAGACGCAGATCTCGTACATGTCGGACCTGTCGCGCCCGAGTTCCCTGGCCAGTTCCATGATCTGGTTGGTGCTCTTGATGCCGTCTTTGGAGGAGACGAGTCTCACGCGGGGAGCCTTGGCGAAAAGACCCAGCACCTCTTCGGTGGAGACTTCCTTCCCGAGTTTCACGACGACCGCCTGTATGTGCATCAGGGTGGTGGACGCCTTGATGGCCATGGTGGTGATGTCGATCCACGGGAGGACGGATTTCACGTCCACTCCGTGGTGGGTGGGCAGGGACACGGAGGGCTCGAGGCCGTTGACGGGTCCGCCCTTGCTGTCCCCAGGATCCGCCGCACGCCTGACGATGGTGACGTAGGCGTTCTGGATCTTGTACTCCCTGTCGAGGAGGGAGAGGGTCCTGAGGAGACCGGTGGTGTTGCAGCTCACGACGCGGGAGAACTGCATCCCCCAGGAGTCCTTGTAGTTCGCCGTGGAGTTGAAGGAGACTCCGGTGAGTCCGTGCTCCTCCCCTCCCTGGAAGATGGCCTTCTTCCCGGCCTTCTGGTACTTCTCCTTGTACTCGGGACCGACGTTCCCGGGGGTGCAGTCGACGATCAGATCGGCCTTGGCGATCATGTCGTCCACGGTCCCGGCGACGGGGATCCCGGCCTTCTCGAAGGCGGGGATGCTCTCTGCTGGCACATACACGGGGAAGCCCGCGGCGGCGGCCGTCTTGGCCTCGAAGGTGGGCCTCGTCTTGGTGATCCCGATTACCTCCATGTCGTCCTGCTTGCTGACTGCGGTGGCCACTCTTTTGCCGATGGTCCCGTATCCGTTGACTCCGACCTTTATCTTCGCCATGTAAAATTCACTGGGATGCGATAGGCTCCACTCATATAATAGTGATTTCGGTCGCATATGGGCGGAAACCGCTCCGTACCCGCGGATCGGAAGGCCGATCCTCCGTCCGGCCGACAGGCACACGGACAGAACTCCGCATGTGCCAGATATACAGGAACGGATTTTACGGGAAAGTGCCCGAAACGCCGTCCGGCCAGGTCCGGCCGGACCGAGCACTTATTATTACACGCACGCATATCCGCCTGAAAGAGGTCAAACCATGAAAGGCTCTGAAGCACTGCTCAGGATGCTCGAGGACAGGGGAGTGAAGAACATATTCGGATACCCCGGAGCTACCGTCATTCCGATCTACGACGAATTCCTCGAGTCCGACGTAAGGCATATCCTCGTCAGGCACGAACAGTGCGCGGCCCATATGGCCGACGGTTTCGCAAGGGCCTCCGGCACACCCGGAGTCTGCCTCGCCACCTCGGGCCCGGGCACCACGAACCTCGTCACAGGCATCGCCACCGCATACGCCGACTCGGTCCCCATGATAGCCCTGACGGGACAGGTCGGGACCGGTTTCCTGGGCGCCGAGGCGTTCCAGGAGGTCGACTCGTACAGCCTCATGATGCCTGTCACCAAGCACAATTTCAGGGTCCTCGACCCGGAGAGGCTCCCCCATGCCATCTACGAGGGCTGGGAGATCTGCCAGATGGGAAGACCGGGGCCCGTCCACATCGACATGCCCGTCGACCAGATCAACTCCGACATCGACTCCGACCTACTGACAAAGAAGTGGGGCGTCAAGATGCCCACGGAGGACATCTCCGGGATAAGGGATGCGGCGGATCTCATCAGGAATGCCGAGAGACCCATCATGCTCGTCGGAGGAGGGGTCATCGGTGCGAATGCGTCCGAGGAGATCAGAAGACTCGCGGAATTCACCAACATGCCGGTGACCACCACCCTCATGTCCCTCGGGGCAATCCCGTCCGACCACCCGCTCAACATGGGTCCGCTGGGTATGCACGGAAGGATGGGTGCGCTCGACGCATTCCAGTCCGCGGATCTGATCCTGGCCATCGGGACCAAATTCTCCGACAGGACCTACAACCCCCACACCATGCCCGCCGAAGGCTGCAGGGTCATACAGATCGACATAGACGCCACTCAGTTCGGCAAATCGAAGAGGCCCAGCGTCAACATCCAGTGCGATGCGAAGAAGGGTGCGTCCCTCCTCCTCGAGGCGCTCAGGGGATACAAGGACGTCCACTCGGAATGGGACCAGAGGTACACGAAACTCAGGAAGATATGCCAGTGCGACTCCGCCTACGACGCCGACCCGATCCTCCCGCAGAGGGTCATGAAGGAGATCAACTCCTTCCTGGACGGCGACGTCATCGTCACCACCGACGTCGGACAGAACCAGATGTGGGCCATGCACTGCCTCAACATCAGGAGGCCGAGGCAGTTCATCACCTCCGGTTCCTTCGGTACGATGGGATTCGGACTTCCCGCCGCAATGGGCGCAAAGGTCGCCAAGCCGGATTCGAAGGTCCTCTCGATCGTCGGAGACGGCGGTCTCCAGATGGTCATACAGGAACTCGCGACGTCGGTTGCGGAGGACATCCCGGTCACCATCGTCCTTCTGGACAACGGATGGCTCGGAATGGTCAGGCAGTGGCAGAAGCTGTTCTGGGATAAGAGGTACAGCGGCACCAAACTGAATGCCGACCCCGACTTCGTCAAGATCGCCGAGAGTTACGGTGCATGGGGCATACATGTCGACAAGGCATCCGAGATACACGAAGCCCTCGAGAGGGCCATGAACTCGGATACCACATGCATAGTCGACATCAGGACCGACCCCGAGGAGGACATAACCCCCATGGTACTGGCGGACCCGAAGGTCCCCATCGTCAGGGGAAGATGCCCATACAGGGTGTGAACCTGCATACCGTTCAGAGCAGAAACATTGCCGAGAACGCTGCCGCGGCCGCGGCCGCGATGGCCGAATACACTATTGCAGATGCCTTTACGTCTCTGTCTACAGTCATGATTGAAATACGCCGTTGTACGTTATTTAAATATGATTCCGAACGGTCCCCGAATACGGAAAAGACTGCACCCAGATGCGCCCGACCGTTTGATATTTTATAATTGTCGGCGATATTGGATACGATTAGCATGAAAGGCTCAAGGGCACTTCTCAAAATGCTTGAGGACAGAGACGTCGAGACGATGTTCGGATATCCCGGAGGGGCGGTCATCCCCATCTACGATGAGATCAGGGAATCCTCCATCAGGCATGTGCTCGTAAGGCATGAGCAGTGCGCGGCCCACTCCGCTGACGGATTCGCCCGTGCCAGCGGGAAGACGGGCGTGTGCCTCGCCACGTCCGGCCCGGGAGCCACCAACCTCGTCACGGGAATCGCCACCGCGTATGCGGACAGCATCCCGATGCTGGCACTTACGGGACAGGTCGGTTCCAAGGTCCTCGGATCCGAGGCATTCCAGGAAGTCGATGCGTACAGTCTCATGATGTCCGTCACCAAGCACAACTTCCGCGTCACCGATGTCAGGAGGCTTCCCCACGCCATCGACGAAGCATGGCAGATGGCCGTCTCGGGCCGCCCAGGACCCGTCCATGTGGATCTTCCCGTCGACCAGATGAATGCGGATATCGATGAGGCCATGACGGAACATCACTTCGGGATCAAGAACCCGTGGGAGGACATCTCCGGGATACCCGAAGCCGCGAAACTGATAAAGGAATCCCTCAGGCCCATCATATTCGCCGGCGGAGGGGCCATCGGATCCGGAGCCTCCGATGAAGTGCAGAAACTGTCCCAGATGATCGGTGCCCCCGTCGTGACACCTCTCATGGGGATCGGCATCACCCCGTCCTCGGACCCGATGAACATGGGTGCGTTGGGTATGCACGGAAGGATGTGCGCCATGGAGGCTTTCCAGAACTCCGACCTCATCATCGCCGTCGGGACCAAATTCTCCGACAGGACATACTCGGCCCACACGGAGCCCGACAGAAAATGCAGGGTCATACAGATCGACATCGATGCGACGCAGTTCGGAAAATCCAACAGGTCGTCGGTGGACATCAAATGCGATGCAAAGAAGGCACTCGGACTCCTGATAGACGCCCTCGGAGGGGAAGTGAGACACGACCCGTGGGTCAGACAGGCCAAGGCATGGAAGGAGAAGTGCTGCTGCAACTACGATTACTACACCTCCCCCATAGTACCGCAGAAGGTCATGAAGGAACTGAACTCGTTCTTCGACGAGAACACCATCATCACCACCGATGTCGGACAGAACCAGATGTGGGCCATGCATTTCCTCGACGTGAAAAGACCCAGACAGTTCATTTCGTCCGGTTCGTTCGGTACGATGGGATTCGGTCTCCCCTCCGCCATAGGCGCCAAGGCGGCGAGGCCGGACTGCAAGGTGGCGACCGTCGTCGGAGACGGAGGTCTCCAGATGGTCATACAGGAACTGGCCACGTCCGTCGCCGAGAAACTGCCCGTCGTCGTGGTCCTCCTGAACAACGGATGGCTCGGAATGGTCAGACAGTGGCAGAAACTGTTCTGGGATAAGAGATACTCCGAGACCGAACTCGGGGACGATCCCGATTTCTGCATGATCGCACAGGCGTACAAGGCGAAGGGAATACACGTCGAAAGGGCCGGAGAGGTCCACGATGCCCTCAAGGAGGCATTCGACTGCGGAGAAACCTGCATCGTCGACATCAAGTGCGACCCCGAAGAAGACATCCTCCCGATGCTGCCCCCCAACCCCGACCTCGCACCCGTCAAGGGCAGATGCAGATTCTGAGAAACGGGAATTTTCCCGTCTGGGTCATTCCGTCGGAACGGCACATGCCGCAGCATACGGCGGGTTCCCGTCCGCTGCGGACTTCCGAGGTTTAAACAGGGGGTCTGCCAGCCCCCTGCGCGGCATCCCGAAACCGCAGGCCCCCGGACCGCCTGATAAGTTACTTATAAATCATAGATATAGCAACGCTCAGAGGTTATAATCATGGACACTAAGATCTACCATGATGAGGACGCAGATCTCAACGTTCTCAAAGGAAAGAAAGTCTCTGTTCTCGGATACGGCGCACAGGGCCGTGCACAGGCCCTCTGCTTCCGCGACTCCGGACTCGATGTCACCGTCGGAGTCAGGGAGAACGGACCCTCCTGGAAGAAAGCGAAGGAGGACGGCGGAATGACCGTCACCACCATGGACAAGGCCGTCAAGGACGCCGATGTCGTCCTCATGCTCCTTCCCGACGAAACCCAGCCCGACATCTACAAGGAATTCGTCGAGCCCAACCTGAAGAAGGGTGCCGCACTCGACTTCGCCCACGGTTTCGCCATCACCTACAAGCTCATCGTCCCTCCGAAGGACGTCGACGTCATCATGATGGCCCCCAAGGCCCCCGGAGACGCCGAGAGACAGCAGTTCGTCGAGGGATTCGGAGTTCCCGCCCTCATCGCCGTCCACCAGGACGCCACCGGAAACGCGAAGAAGATCGCCCTCGCACTTGCGAAGGGACTCGGATCCACCCGCGCCGGAACCTTCGAGGTCGACAACTTCGACTACGAGACCAAATCCGACCTCTTCGGCGAGCAGGCCGTCGAGTGCGGAGGACTCTCCAAGCTGATCGAGACCGGATTCCAGACCCTCGTGGACCAGGGATTCCCCCCGATCGTCGCATACTTCGAGTGCTGCCACGAGAACAAGCTCATCATCGACCTGGTCACCCAGGGCGGAATGGCCTACATGTGGAACGTCTGCTCCAACACCGCCAAATACGGCGGTCTGACCCGCAGGGACAAGGTCATCAACAAGGACTCCGTCGACGGAATGAAGGAGATCTACAGACAGATCGACTCCGGCGAGTTCAAGACCGAGTGGAGGCAGGAGTGGGCCAACGGCCTCAAGAACCTGCACGCCATGATGGACGACGAGTCCAAACTCCAGCTGGAGAAGACCGGTGCCGAAGTCAGGGCACTGTTCCAGCGCAAAGCGAACTGAACCGTCAAACCGCAAGGAACCGGATCGCATGCTCGGACTGCTGATAAGGACGAGGAGCGGGGATTACCCCGCAGAGCTCGATGAGAGCGATATCAGCAGCGCGATCTGGTTCCTTTCCTCGCCCGAATTTTCCGCGGAGACGAACCAGGTCTCCGGCCTCTATTATTTCGGACTGCCGCTGGACCCCCTCGTACAGGGCGAAAGGAAAACGGTGTTCGATGCAGGAGACATATGCTGGTGGCCCGAAACCGCCGCAATGGTGATATTCTACGGCCCCACCCCCCTCAGCGGAGAGGACGGGAAACCCGTGTGGAAATTCCCTCTGATCAAGATCGGAAGACTCACGGGGGACTTCTCGGACATGGACGATGCCGGCGACAGGCAGAGGATCACCCTCATCCAGAAAGTCTGATGAAGACTGTTTTTTCATTCCTCGAATCCGGTACCGGAGCAGAACGGACACGTCTGATCCCAGGGATCGCTGACGAATCTCCTTCCGCACCTTCCGCAGAGGTAGAAACGGAAATCGTCCGCTTTCCATCCGGACGATCCGCAGAACGAACAGGACTGTTCCCATCCGTCTGAAAGATACGTCTTTCCGCATTGGCTGCATTTCATGAAGAAGACCTTATCGGTCTCCCATCCGTGGGCGCCGCAGTGCGGACAATAAGCATTCCACTCATCGGATATGAAGACGTGGGCGCAGCTGCTGCATTTGTAGAAACGTACCAATGTGTATCCCTTGGAGGCGGGAATACTTTCTGATTTATAGAATTGCGCCTAAAGCGGAAAACCTTACAAAAAACACATCTGGCACATGACGGAAACAGAACAAAAAACGGGGCGGGGCGAACGCTCCCCGCCCTTCGGAACCACCGGCGGACCATTACACCGCAGGACTGCTCCGAACGCGCCGTCTCTCAACGAGATCCGAAGACGGATGACGAAGGTTTCCGCTGCCGAACGTACTCCCCGACGCGCTGGAGGTATCATCCCACTCTACGTATTTAATACAGCGGTCACCTCCGCGGAGGATATGGTTCCGTATGTCCCAGACGTACGGAATCACACTATCGTGAGCCCGTGCGGGAAGTCCGTGAGCCTCTCGCACCCGCTGTCCGTGATGAGTACGGTGTCCTCTATCCTGATGCCGCCGATGCCGGGAAGATACACTCCGGGTTCCGCCGAAACGACGTTGCCTGCAGACAGCACCTGTTCCGATCTCGGACTTACGCTGATGGACTGATGGACGTCCATGCCGATGCCGTGCCCGAACGAGTGGATGAATTTCCCCTTGAACTCCGAGGCATCTATGACCGCTCTGGCCGCCAGATCCGCATCCTTAGCCATGGCTCCGGCCCGGTACGCATCTATGCCTGCCTGCTGGGCCTCCTTCACGACCTCATAGGCCCTCTCCATGATCTCGGGCGGTTTCCCGAGAAAGAGCGTCCGGGTCATATCGGAGCAGTATCCTCCCCATTTGCAGCCGAAATCGAACAGGGCGGCATCCCCCTTCTCCAGTCTGCGGTCCGCCGGGGTGTAATGCGGCATGCTGGAATTCGGTCCGAAAGCGGCGATGGTATCGAAGGCGAGACCTCTCCCCCCGAGTTCCTGCATCCTGATCTCCATCCTCGTCGCAACCTCGGTCTCGGTGACACCCTCGGACAGATAATCCGGAAGTTCCTTCGCCACAGCAGAGGATATGGCGCATGCCTTCCTGATCGCGTCGATCTCCCTCTCATCCTTTACTGCGACGGTATCGGCCACGGCCTTCCTGACGTCGAGGACTTCGTATTCGTAACCTGTGAGTTTCTTTATCCCCATGACGGTACTGTACGGGACGGAATCGACGTTGAAACCGACTTTCTTGCAGTCTTTCAGATCCTCTTTGAATATCGATTCAAGATCGGCCCTGCTACGGAACACCTTCACTTCGCCGTTCCCGGTACGGGCAGATTCCTCCTCGAGGACGTTCACGATGACATCCTGCGTCCCGTCCTTCTTCACGACGATGTAACAGTCTTCGAATACTCCTCCGGAACGCTCCAGAAGATAGCTGTACATGGAGTCCAGGAAATTC
>CAZHJV010000007.1:45506-46358 GCA_964533525.1 uncultured Methanomassiliicoccales archaeon
CCCCGCCGTTCGCAATGACTATCGCATCCGCATCGGGCGCATTCGCCATAAGCCTCTCCGCTCTGCTTTCCATGTTCCCGTGTATCGGCTGGAAGTAGTTAAGGGTACATACCAGGGAAATGCGAATTCTAACAGGAGATAATCCATCGGAACTCCGGGCTCCCTACATATCATCTGAAATACCTTCCGCCTGCGGACAATGTGCCAGATCTGAAATACAAAGGCGATGATGAAAAACCTGCACAATACATGCAGTACGATTCTTTATCAATGCACAGATGCATCGGTGAATCATGAAACAGATCGACACCGGAGGAATGTCTTTCCGGGATATCCGGAAGAAGGACAAGTACTATGTCGACAAGTCCCTTCTCATCAAAGATATCCTGGACTGCAATGATAACGGGGTCTATCTGTTCACGAGACCCAGAAGGTTCGGTAAAACTACGAATCTCTCCATGTTAGACGCATTCTTCAACATGGAGTATGAAGGAAACAACTGGTTCGACGGTCTGAAGATTTCCGAGTATCCTGAGTATGAGGAATATAAGAACAAGTTCCCCGTGATCCACATAGATCTGGGACTGTCCCAGTCTGATGAATACGATTCATTCATCAACAACTTCCGTGTCGCAATAGGAGACTGTTTCAAACCCCACAGATGTCTCCTGAATTCACCGGAACTTTCCGTAACGGTCAGAAATCTCTTCAAATCTCTTGAAGAAAGAAACACGAACGAAAGTTCGATGAAAGAATCCCTGAAACTCCTGTCCGAGGCTCTGACAGACTACCACGGAAAACCTCCCGTGATACTCATCGATGAGTACGGCCGCGCCGTATCGGACGCATTCG
>CAZHJV010000008.1:0-45715 GCA_964533525.1 uncultured Methanomassiliicoccales archaeon
TGCTCTTGGACTGTTTCCATCCGCCGTAGCAGTAGTACTTGGTCTCCATGCTGGTAGGGTCTTCCTTGAACTTCTTCTTGCATGCTTCCAAGAAGAGTTTCTCGTTAGCTTTTCCTGCCATTTCACTCACCCTTTACGTCGAACGGCCTGTATCCACCGCAGGTCCTGAGCCAGTGGATCCTGATGTAGAAGTCCGTTACTTCTTTGTCGTCCCTCATGTCGACACCGTCTGCTCTGAAGATGGTGGTCCTCTTCTTGAGGTCGGACATGGATGCGGGCTTCCCGACGGAGACTTTCTTGTCGAGAGGCAGCGCAACCTGGTCTTTCACATACACAACTTCTTTCTTGGCATCGTCCCAGATGTACCTCTGCCATCCGTCGAACATGAGTCCGTGCTCGTCGAGACGGCACGCGTGTCCGTGAACGGTGGCTCCCCTGATTCCGGTGAGGGCGGGGTCGAAGGTCTCGTTGTCCACGAGTTCCTTTGCGATCTGCTCGAGGTTCCTCTCACGGACCTCGATGATCTGCCTTCCGGAAAGGGTTCCGGTGTCGATTCCTCTGTACCTGGACATGTACATCCATGCCCTCTGGTAGGGGGAGATAGGCGCGAAGTAGACGGAGTCGGTGAACTGGATGTACCTGACCCTGTCTCCGTGCTTTGCTCCCTCGATGGGCTCGACAAGCTCCCTGATGGGACACTTGGGCTCTTTGCCCTCTTCTATCGGGGGGTGCACGCTCTTGTATGCCTCTCCGGGGGCCCTGTGGCCCATGATCCTCACGACATCGTCCATGGGGACGTCGCGGAGGGTCTTCAGTTTCGCTTTGGGGTCCATGTACCTGCGCCTGTTTTTGGCGGGGACGGACTCACCGGGGTAGAACTGTCTCTTGTATTTTGCCATAATTAAGCACTCCTGTAATCATTGAGTGTAGGTCTGTATTTGGAATATCTTCCGATATCCAGAGCGTATCCTTCGGGGATCGAACCGTCGCAGGCCGCTCTGATCTCCTTAACCACGGCTTCGAGCATATCGGGGCCGTCTACCTCGAGTTCGATGTAGAATGCACCTACGAGACAGTGGAGCTCGACCTCACGTCCGTCGACGTGGATGATCCTGCGCTCGGTATGGTTGTTGGGGAGACCTTTGGCCGGACCGCTGCTGATTGTGGCCGGGAGGCTCTCGCCCGCCATGTTCACCTGTCTGATATGTTCAATCTTGTCGATGGCGTTGAGCACGGCCTCAGTGGTTTCCGCGCTCAGCAATCTGTTGGTCACTATGCGGACTTCCGGAAGGGGAACATTCGCGTAGTCTACCGGTGGTTTAGGCATCTCACAGACCTCAATCTACTCAGAGCTTGTTCTTAATCTTCTTCGCCTCTGCTCCGACGAACTGCATCGGAGTGTTGAACTCGGGCATTCCTCCGAAGACGTCCTTGAAGAGTCCGGAAGTGGCCTCTGCAGAGAAGGTCTGGGTTCCGCCGTCGAGGCAGTTTCCTGCGGTGACTGCGGGGATGAGGGTTCCCTTAGCGTGCCTGGTAACGACGTGGTTTCCGTGGAACAGTCCGGGTCCTCCGCCACCATAGATAGAGTGGGAGAAGAAGGACATACCGACACCGACACCCTCCGCACGTCCGTAGTCGACACCGGGAAGTGCAGACTCGTGCTCGAGCAGGTCGTTGTAGTACAGGACGGTGGACGGCACACCCTGGGCCGCACGGGCGGCTCCGACGTTGACCATAACGGCTGCGACCTCTCCGGCCGCCGCGTATGCGTTCCATTTCGGAAGGTCGTCGGTGGTGTAGACGTTGTATCCGGACGGGAGTTTCTCCTTTACGCGGATGACTCCGTCGTCGATTGCCCTCTCCATGAGGGACTCTACGACGGTTCCGACGGTTCCGGTCTTTCCGTTCTTCTTCACGAGGGAGTAGACGAGGTTGTCGGCGTTCAGTCCCTGGTAGGCGAGGGACAGAAGGTGCTGCCTCTCGAAGGGCCCGATGGCGTCTCCCATCTCGTATGCAGCGCAGGTCTCGAAGAGAGACGAAAGGGCTGCTCCCTGCATGGCGTTCCTCTGGACGAGTGCGACCACGTGGTTGGACATGATGTTCCTGAGCGCGAATCCGGCTCCCTCGTTCATCTGGGGAACCTCAAGAATGGTCTTGATGTTGGATCCGGCGAAGTTGACGGTCTGGGGGTACTGTCCCCATACTGCGCCTTTCACCATGTTGGCTTTGTACATAGGCACTTTGTACCTGTCGATGATTGCCTCGGTGATGGCCGCGGCAACTGCGGTGAAACCGGTGGTGTATTCCACACCGGCGTTGAGCCTGTCCTCAGGGACAATAACGACGATGAGTTTTCCGTCGTTCTTGACCTCGACAACGGTGTCATCGCCCTCGGTGACCTGCACCATTCCCTTGATGTCTTTGGCAAGCTTCTCGGCATCCTTGACGAGGGAAGCCTCGATCTCTTTCCCAGCGATCTTGCTGCCGCCGATCTGTCCGGTAGCGAGAGCTTTCTCGATTCCGGCCAGGTTGACCGCGATGGTCCTCTTGGTCAGAGAGGCAATTTTCTGGATTGCCTTGTTGCGCAACGGACTGATGGCTTCCAGCGGCACATCTTTAGCGATGCGCTTGCCATAGTCATCATACAGGTCTATTACGTCCTCGTATTTTGGCATTTTATACCTCCTTTTTTATTCAATCCCGCAGAAAAAACAAATCCTCTGCGTTCCCCTTGCAAAGACGGAAATGGCTGGATAACATATAAAGCCATTGGATTTTAACAATTTTAAGTGAAAAAACGGTAAAACGGACGAGTCCGGCCGCACGCGGAATGCCGTCATTCCAGACTTTCGGGCCAGGCCACTTCTATTTAATGATTTCCGACAGTGTTACGCGTTCCTGAGTTCGGGCATAAAAAACGGGCCCGAAACGGTGCGGAGAGGGGTGTCGGGCCGTCTCCGCACCGCCGGACCTCAGTCGCGTTTCGCTTTCGCCATGGGCCCGGCCGCATAACGGTCGAGACGGGAGACGTATCCGGGGATCCTGGAATAGGGGATCCCTATCGCGAGTTCGTCGGCTTTCATATCCGTCTTCTTCCTGCATCCGAAGCATCCGAGGGAGATGTTCGGGGCACCGGTACACACGGGGACGGCGGTCACGTCCTCGCACGCACACTGGAACGGGGAGGTGGAGAACTGTACGCGCCCGCCCTTCTCCGCAGTCTCCAGGGGGACGAACCAGTAGATCCTCTCCGGGATATCGGACACCACGACGACATCGGGTACGAAATCCGCCTTGGAAAGAGGGCACACGGCTTCGGAGACGACGCGGAAGGGGACGACCATCCTGTCGGCGATCATCTTCGCAGCCGCCGCGGGGGAGTCGTGCATGCCTATCCCGGCATGGAAATCCCCTGCGGCCACCTTCTCGGGGGTCTCGGTCATGTTGATGGCGGAGGCGCCGACGTGGCAGGACTCGTCCTCCAATGCAAGCAGGAGACATGCGCCGGACCTGGCGGAGAACACCGCCTGACAGTGACTGATCTGTTTTTCGGGCTTGGCGCAGCAGGACGGAGCTTCCTCCCCCTCCTTCACGAGTTTCACCGCCACGGGCTCGTACCTGAGTCCGATGACGGACCTGAGTTTCTCCGCGTATTCCTTGTTGGTCTGCAGTATCGAATCGGCCATAAACGGATATCGGCCTAATGGGATTTATAAAAAACCCACATGTCTGCGGATTTTTCCATAGCAAGGTACTTTATCTTTATCGTTATTGTAGTAATATGGGAAAAAGGAATCTCATTTCTGTCCTGGATATGAAGGACCAGTGGCCGGAACTCGTCGACCTGGCCATCAGACTCAAGGCCGAGCGCGGCCATCACGGGGACCCCCTTGCGGGAAAGACCCTTGCAATGATGTTCGAGAAACCCAGCACCCGTACGAGGACTTCTTTCGACGTTGCAATCACCGAACTCGGAGGGCACGCCCTCTATCTGGATGTCACGAAGATGCAGATGGGGCACGGCGAGACCGTCGAGGACACCGCCAGGGTGCTCAGCCGCTTCGTCCACGGGATCATGTACCGTGCGTTCGACTACAAGATGATGGACAAGCTCGGAGAATGGGCCACCGTCCCGGTCATCAGCGGACTCGACGATCTGGAACATCCCTGTCAGGCCCTCGCCGACATGGTGACCATCAAAGAAAAGCTCGGATCGTTCCGCGGCAAGAAACTCGTCTACCTCGGAGACGGCAACAACGTGTGCAACTCCCTGCTCTACGCATCCGCCATCATGGGCATCGACATGGTCGCATGCTGCCCCGCCACCAGAATGCCGAACGCCGAGATCATGCTCGGCGCCGCCAACATCGCCGCGGAGAACGGATGCAGGATCATCGCATCCCACGATCCGCAGGAGGCCTGCGTCGGAGCCGATGTGCTCTACACCGACACCTGGATCTCCATGGGCGACAACACCCCCGAGGAGAAAGCCATCAAGCTGTTCCAGATGTATCAGATCAACGACCAGCTCCTCTCCATAGCCAACCCCGGCTGCATCGTGATGCACTGCCTGCCCGCCCACAGGGGACAGGAGATCACCAACGAAGTCATCGAAGGCCCCCACAGCGTCGTCTTCGACCAGGCAGAGAACAGGCTCCACGCCCAGAAGGCCGTTCTCTACACCCTTCTCAAGGACTGAGTCCTGAAACTTTTCAGGGGGGTTCATCCCCCCGACCGTTCGCGGCGAAGGTATGGATGTGTACTCTGCGTTTCTTACCGTCCTCGGCATCCTGGCAGGGATGATGGTTCTCGTACAGTCCCCCGTCAACACGAACCTCGGGAAGCGCATCGGCTCCCCCCTCGCCGCATCCCTCGTATCGTTCTCGGTCGGACTCGTATTCCTCCTGGCACTGTGCGTTTTCACGGGAGGTGGCCTGCCGGCGGACGGCGGTTCCGCTCCGTGGTGGTCGTACACCGGCGGAATATGCGGGGCCGCGATAGTGTTCTCGTTCATCATCCTGTACGGGAAGATGGGGGCGGTGAGGTCGGTCGTGCTGCCCCTGACGGGGATGCTCGTGGCGGGCACCGCCATCGACCACTTCGGACTGCTCGGTGCGGAAGTACGTCCCCTGACAGGCATCGGTGCGTTGGGCCTGCTCATGGTGGCTGCGGGGATGGCGGCGGTCGTGACCCTGCGGCACCGCAACGGGGGAAAGACCGGAAAACGGTTCTCCGCAGGGGACGTCCTGTGGTGCGTATTCGGGACTTCGGTAGGGGCCGTGATGGCGGTACAGGCGGCCATAAACGGACATCTGGGTATGTGTCTCGGATCCGCTCTGCAATCTTCGTTCGTATCCTTCGCCGTCGGAACCTGCATCCTGTCCGCGGCATATGCCGTCGGAAGACTTTCCGGAAACATCAGGCCTGTACGGAAAGGCCGCATACCCCCTTGGATGCTTACGGGAGGGATCCTCGGTTCCGCCTACGTGTTCATGAACTGCTTCCTGGTCCCCGAGATCGGCACGGGCACCACCGTCGCCCTCACGATAACGGGACAGATGATCGGAAGCGTCATCATCGACAATCTCGGTCTCCTGAATACCGAGAAAAAGCATACAGGGCCTGCGCAGATCGCAAGTCTGGCACTTGTGTTGGCGGGCTCGATTCTGGCGAAAATGTTCCGATCAGGCACCGAGCTGGGCTGCGACAAGCCTGTCCGCTTCCTCGAGGAACTGTTCCTCCCGATCCTCGGGAATTGTGGCGCCGGCGGCCACACTGTGGCCTCCGCCCATACCGCCCACCGAGGCGGCCGCCTCCTTCATTATGCCCGACAGATCGAGTCCCCTGTCGGTGAGGGTGCGGGATGCTCTTGCGGACACCTTGATCCCGTCATCCGCCGCGGCGAAGGCGAATATCGGCATGTCGTCGGATGCCTCCCCCGTTCCCAGAATCATTCCCGCGACGATCCCAACGACGGTGTCCTTTATCTCTGTGCCAGCATCGAAATATTGAATATGTTTCATGCGGCGGACGAGATGATTCGCCTTCACGTATGTGAGCGATGAGGAGATATTCCTCCTGTGGTCGCTGCGGTTCCTCTCGGCATCCTCCAGGGCACTCATGTCCCCCATGCATATCCTCTCCCCGGTGACGGCGTCGTCGTATCTGCCGCAGGAGTTCAGGATCGTGGAGAACTCCTTCGCGTCCCCGAGTCCGGAGTGGGGAGGATAGCGGTTGACGGTGTAGACTTCCCCGAGCAGGGCGTTCCTGTCCTCCTCCTTCGTCAGGCGGGACATGAGTTCGTCCGTCAGAACCGCCCTGTCCCCGGGATCGAGGTCGATCCATGTAAGTCTCCTCCCGTCCTCCCCCGCGGCCTTTATGCCGTAGGAATCCAAAAGTGCCAGACATCCGGAACGATCGTTCGTTATGCCGTCCACGTGCGGTTCCCCGCCGTACTGCAGGAACTGCAGGACGGGACGCGTCCCCCGTCCGAAATAACGGACACCGTGGTCCACCGTGATGTCGCCCGCATCGACCGCATCCTGCAGAATGAGACGGTTGTAACTCACAAGACGGGCGAAGCGGCCGTCCTGGAAATCTCCCACCGCACCGATGACCGCCAGATATGCCAGATTCCTGTTTTTCGGATCCAGGGTCTTGGAGAGGAGGTACGTCATGCCTGCCCCGCACACCTCGAATGAACCCGAACGCCCGTACAGATGGGGATTCAGCTGGAACGAGGACATGAACCCGTCGAGGAACGTCTGTCCGCTCCTCCACCTGGGATCTGGCACGTGGTGGTCCGTCACCACGATCCCGCTGCGGACGAAACGGGACATATATGCGCTGCCGAGGTCGCATACCCAGACAAGGTCGTACCCGCACCCGTTCACCCTGTCGATGACCTCATCGGTGATCTTCTTCTCGAAATCGATGGTGAACTCCTTTCCGAGCCTCTCGAGAGTGATCGCGGCTATGGAACCCGCGGTGATCCCATCGGCATCGATGTGTGTGACCACCTAAACGCTGCCCGCGGCGCGGACGGCGGCCGCCGCCCTCTTCAGCTCCCCGAGGAGTTTCGGATCGATCTCAGTCGGAAAATCGTCCTCCATTGCAGTCCGGCGTATACCGTCGGACTTGAATAGATATCGCATACGGAAACGGTATATGCGCCGACACAATCGCCCGAAGCATGGGAGCGAGGAAGATCCGCATCATGCCGGGGGTCACGATCACCAACGACAGATGTCTGATTCTGGATGACGGCCCCACCGCCGTCGTGGGGGATCTCCACCTCGGATACGAGAGCGCCCTCGAGAACGAAGGCATGTTCATACCCCGCATCAACACTCAGTCCGTGCGCGAGTCCCTCAACGGCATCATCGACGAATACGAACCCGCGAGGATCGTCCTCCTGGGCGACATAAAACACGATTTCCGCCGTTCCAGCTATCAGGCCAGGGAAGAGGTGAAACAGATCGTGAAACTCGTCTCGGATGCCGCGGAGGCCGTCGTCATCAAAGGGAACCACGACAACTTCCTCCAGAACATACTCTCCGACATGGGCATCACCGCCGTGGACCACGCCGACATCCAGGGATTCAGACTGGAACACGGCCATGTGGACTCCGGGAGGAGGCCCGTCATAATCGGCCACGAACATCCGTCGGTCAGGATACCGGGGGAACTCAGCGGGGGGATGAAACTCCAGTGCTACGTCGTGGCAAGGAACGAGGGTGTCATAGTGATCCCTCCGTTCAGCCCGTTCGCGTCGGGGAACGACCTCAACCCCGGCCGCGACGCGGTCATGGCCCCCGCGCTCAGGGCGTGCGACGTCGGGAACGCGGAGATATACGGCGTGAGCGACATGGGGATCTTCGAATTCGGGAAACTCGAAGACGTGAGCATGCTCACGATATGACCTCCGTTTTCCATCCGTATCTGTGCGTACATTCTGCGCATGGATGTATCGCAAAGGGGGCATCCGGGAGTGCGGAAGCCCGTGTTCCAGTACCGGAATCCGTCGGGAAAACGTATTTTCCGCCGGTTCCGTCTGGAGAATAACTCCAACTGCGTTCTTTCGGTCAACCTCATTTTTATATGTTTAAGGTATTGTGGCCTTCACAAGGAGACAATATCATGGCAATGACTCCCAGAGAAAGAGTAACCGCAGCTATGAACAAAGAAAACCTCGACAGGCCTCCGGCGGCCATCTTCACCCAGTCCGCCACCGTCGGCCAGATGGATGCCACCGGCGCCGCATGGCCCGAGGCCCACAAGAGCGCCGAGATCATGGCAAAGCTCGCTGCCGCACAGGCCGATGTCTTCGGATTCGAGTGCTGCAGGACCTCCTTCTGCCTGACCGCCGAGGCCGAGAGGCTCGGATGCACCGTCGCCGTCGACAAGAAGGACGCCGCCCCTATGATCAAGAGCCACCCCTTCAAATTCGACTGCATGGAGGGTGTCTACGACGACCCCGCCACTTCTATGATGCCCGCCGACGAGTTCCTCAAGGGAGGACGTGTCGCAGAGGTCATCAAATCCTGCGGACTCCTGAAGAAGTCCCACGGCGAGAACTACTGCATCGTCGCCGGAACCACCGGACCCTTCACCCTCGCCGGACACATGGTCTCCACCGAGAACCTGATCTTCGGAATGATGATGGCCCCCGAGGAGGTCGACAAGTGGGTAGCGGCAGCCGCACCTATCTGCAAGGCATACGCCCAGGCCCTCGTCGACAACGGCGCAGACATCATCCAGATGTCCGAGCCTTCCGCATCCACCGATATGCTCGCCCCCGACATGTTCGAGGAAGCAGCCGGAGGAGCAGTCACCGCATCCCTCGGAGCAACCAAGGGCGGACTCGGAAACGTCCTCCACATCTGCGGAGACGCCTACCCCATCGTCGACAAGATGGCCGCCTGCGGACCTTCCGTCAAGGGTATCTCCATCGAGGAGAAGGTCGACCCCTACAAGGCAGTCGAGAAAGTCGGAAAGGACACCGTCCTCGTCGGAAACGTCGGATCCGTTAAGCCCCTCTTCCAGGGAACCGTCGAGGAAGTCAAGGAAGGCGTCTTCAGGTCCTGCGACGCAGGATTCGCCATCATCTCCTCCGGATGCGGAATCGCTCCCGCAACCTCCGACGAGAACATGAAGGCCTTCGTCGAGTCCGTCAAAGCGTTCTCCCGCTGATCTGAAAATCCAACCTTAACAAACCCTTTACCCGCGGGCGAGCTGAGGTCCGCGGGGTCTCCTTCTCAAAATATTTATGTAGGTCGAGAGAATAGACCGACTCAACCAGATGGCTGGGATAGTATAGCCTGGTTAGTATAGGGGACTGTGGATCCCTTGACTCGAGTTCAAATCTCGGTCCCGGCCCTCCCACATTTTCAAAATTCCTGTGCGGGCGCAGCCATCGCCTTCAGGCTCACATTCCCGTAAACGGTGAACATCATGACATGGAACGGAAAACTCGAGAAGATGGATGACAACAGGTGGCTCATCTCCAGAGACCAATTCCCCTGGATGAAGACCGACGCGGTCATCTACTCCAACGACAGGCTCATAGGCAACGTCCTGAACGACAACTCCCCTCAGCAGGCCGCCAATGTCGCAAGTCTCCCCGGGATCGTGGGAAATTCCATGGCGATGCCGGACGTCCACTGGGGATACGGATTCCCCATCGGAGGCGTCGCCGCCGTCGATGCGTATCAGGGATCCATCTCCCCCGGCGGCATAGGTTTCGACATAAACTGCGGGGTACGTCTCATCAAGACGGACCTCACCCTGGAAGACCTCGGCGGAAAGGTGAAGGACCTTATGGACGAACTCTACCGCAACGTCCCGTCCGGCCTCGGCTCCAAAGGACTTACGAGGGTCGGGGACAGGGAACTCTCCGAGATCCTCGAGATCGGTTCGGAATGGGCCGTGGAGAACGGATACGGTTGGGAGAGGGACCTGGAGGTCACCGAGGAAGGCGGCCGTATGAAAGACGCCGACCCCGCCGGAGTGGACGAGAAATCCAGGAAGAGAGGCCTCCCCGAACTGGGATCCCTCGGATCCGGCAACCACTTCCTCGAACTCGATGTGGTGGACGGCGTATTCGACGAAAGGACCGCGAAGGCCTACGGCCTGAAGAAGGGATGCATCACCATCACCGTCCACTGCGGATCCCGCGGATGCGGACATCAGATCGCCACGGACTATCTTCAGAAGATGGAGCGCTACATGAAGACCGAGAACGTCAGCCTCCCCGACAGACAGCTGGCATGCGCCCCCCTCTCCTCGAGACTCGGGGAGGAGTACTACAGGGCCATGTGCTGCGGAGCGAACTACGCATGGACCAACAGACAGATGATCACCCACTGGGCCAGGGAATCCTTCGAGAAGGTCCTCGGGGATTCCGCGGAGAACATGGGCATGGACGTCGTGTACGATGTGGCCCACAACATCGCGAAGATGGAGTCCCACGATGTGGACGGCCACAGGACCGACGTCCTCGTCCACAGGAAGGGTGCGACCCGTGCATTCGCCCCCGGAAGGTCCGAGATCACCCTGAAATACAGGGATTACGGACAGCCCGTCCTCATCCCCGGCGACATGAGCACCGGGACGTACGTCCTCGCCGGAAGGGAAGGTGCCATGAAGGAGACCTTCGGATCCACCTGCCACGGTGCCGGAAGGCAGATGTCCAGGAAGAAGGCCATCGAGAACCTCAACATCGAAACCATCAGGAAGAAGATGTCGGACTGCGGGATCTACTTGAAAGCGGGATCCGACGACGGCGTCCTCGAGGAGGCCCCCGACGCATACAAGGATGTGAACGAGGTCATCGAGGTCGTGTGCGGCGTCGGCCTGACCGCCAAAGTGGCCAAACTGACCCCGATCGGGGTCGTGAAAGGGTAAGGCTTCAGAGACCCAGCACCTTGGAGGCCGCCTTGGCCACGGCCTCCCTCTTATCCTCCGGGCATGCGACCAGAACGGCCCAGCTGAGGGTATCCCTCGACTGGAGCGCCTTCGCTATGGGAGATGTTCCCGTAAGGAGTCTGACCTTCCCGTCCGGATCCAGAATGGAAACGTCCGTCTTCCCGATCTTTATCTTGGCGGAACCCAGATTCGCAGAGGACGTCATTTCCAAAACGACCTCGGACTCGTCCACTCCCGCTCTGTCCGCTATGCGTTTCTCCAATTCGGATCTCTTTCTGTGGTCCTTGTAACCCATAAGCATGCGGGAAAGGTCCTCATCCACATCCCTTGCGGACACCACGGCGGCCTTCCTGTAGAACATACGGTTCTGCACGAGCCTCATGAGACGGGACGGGGCCCCGCCTTCGGAGATCAGCGCCTGGGACATGTCGGAATCATCCCAGAGATACATATCGGAGAGATCGAGTTTCGATGCGAGGACCGCCTTCGTAAGCATCCTCTCTATGACCCTCACGGACATGTGGAAGTATACGGAGGAGTACATGAGGGCGCGGGACACCATGAGTCCCTCCGCGGCGGGGGCGCCTCCGCGCTCGATGCATATCCTGTCATTGACGACCCTCATCGTCGAGAGGAGCCTGTCCACATCGATGTTGCCCATCACCACGCCCGTGTAATGAGCATCCCTCATCAGATAGTCCATCTGGTCGGCGTCCACGGGCCCGTGTATTATCTGGTGTATGTAATCCTTGGACGGGAAGTGATCCATCCCGTCGAGGGTGAGATTGCTGAAATCGCGTGCGGTGCTCTCGGGATATGCTATGAGGTCGCAGACCTCCACGGGATCCACCCCGTGCCTCTCCAGGATCGCCGACATGGGTTCCGAATCCCCGAAAAGGTCCGAGTCCCTCTTGCGGCAGGTCCTGCCCTTCCCGAAGATCAGGTTCCTGGCAAGCTCCATGTGGTCGAGACCGGTAGCCTCCTCCATGACCGCCTCCAGTGCGTGGGAGAACGGGGCATGGCAGATGTCGTGCATCAATGCGGCGGCCCTGACGGCGGACGAATCCTCCTCGGACAGCCCGATGGCCTTGGACATCCTCCCTGCGAGATAATATGTCCCGAGACAGTGCTCGAACCTCGTGTGATTCGCACCGGGGAACACGAAATTCCCCATACCCAGCTGTTTCACGCCGCGGAGCCTCTGCATCTCGTGCCTGTCCATCAGCTCGAGAAACATCCCGTCGACACGGATCCCTCCGTGGATCGGGTCGTGGACGGTCTTCACGCGGCCCGGCAAATCACTCGCCCGCCTTCCAGAGCTTATCTCCGACGCTGTTCAGGGATTTGATCGCCTTCCCGGGCATCTTGGCCATGAGATCCGCCCCGGAACGGGAGGATACACCGACGGCCAGGGGAACCTTGTTCTTGATGTCCCTTATCCAGACGAAATCCCCCTCCTGGATGTCCGCATCGGCTTCGACGATGCCGGGCCCCATGCAGTCGGCGCCGTTGGTGATGAACGGCACCGCGCCCATATCGACGGTGACGAATCTTTTCACGGGCTTGTACTTGATGACGCCTCTCACGGTGAGGAAAGGCTTATCCTGATAGACAAGACCCAGTATGTCGTTCCCGACTATGAGGAGGTCGAAATCGGTGCTCTCGGCACGGTCGACGGGCTCGTCTTCGGAGAAGACGGGGACTCCCAGTTCTGCCTCCAGCTGTTCCGAGAGAGCTTTGACCTCCTTGTTTCTGAGTCTCTTCCTTTTGCGGATTCTGACGTCTGCCATAATATACGCACATATGCGGACCGCGGATAGATTACTTTGGGTCGGAACGGGGCCTCAGACCGTGAGAAACGCATCTGGCACATGCATCTCCCCCGAATATGGGGCCGAACGCTACCATAATAACGGAGCATTCCATAGGCCCCCGCCATGGGAATCAACATCGCATTGTGCGAGACGGAGGCAGTAAACGCCCCCTGCAGGGAACTGAAACTCACCGTCGTCAAAGCGAAAGTCGAAGGGAAAGAATTCGAACCGTACATGGACATCGACGAGGTCGTATCCCTGGAGGATGCGGAAAAGGCCGTCGGAGACATGGAGGCCTTCCTCAAGAGGAACAGGATCAACGCGGAGACCGATGCGATCTATATGGAGAAGGTCAAGAAGGACGAGGACAGAGCACTGCTGGCACAGTACGTGAAGAAAGTCCCGACCGGATGGGTGGACCTTACCAAGATGGACGCCGCGACGAAGGAGAAGGCTTTGGCCGCAGGCAACAAGAACGACGTCGTCACCGCATGGGACCAGGTGGAATTCGACGATATGAACGAGATGTGCACCAACTGCGCCCTCTCGTGGGACAAAGGGAGGGGCTGCATGGGATCCTTCGGACCCGAGACCAGCAAACTTCCCGAGATCGCCAGAAAATACAACTGCCCGATCATCGGAGCCGTATTCGAGAACGCCAAGGAGATGAAGAGACTCAGCCCCGAGGACGCAAAAGCGGTCCTGAAGGAGGCGGAGATCCTCGGGCCCGCACTCGCAGAGGAAGGCAAGATGGCCGTCCACAGATACTCCGGACCCCTGGAGAGAGTGGCCGCCGCCGCGAAGACCGCTGCGGAACAGAACTGCGGATTCTACTTCTTCTGAGGATGCCGGCGGGGCCCTCCGGGCCCCGCAGACATCCTCTAGAATCAGTTGCTGGCACTTTTCATCATAAGGGCCGCCATGTTCTCGGCGAGCCTCTTCATGCCTTTCATGGCCTGCGCATCCTCCTCGTACTGGGGGGAGTTCAGTGCCCTGAATATGGGGAGAGGATATGTGCCCACCACATTGAACTCGTTGTGGATGAGCCAATGGGTCAGTTCGTTGTATGCGTTCTCCGCACCCTCGTGGCCGGAGACCGTAATCACCGCACCGGCCTTGCCCCTCAGTCCCCTATCCCCCACGGTGAGTACGAGACCCGCACGCTCCAGGAAGATCTTCAGACCGGAGGGGATTCCGCCGAGATATGCGGGGGATGCGAGGACTATGCCGTCCGCCGCACGCATCCTGTCGAGGATGGAGTTCATCTCATCCTCCTCCATGATGCACCTGCCGTCGCCCCTCATCTCGCAGGAGCGGCAGTCGTTGCATAACTGAAGTTCGAAATCGTAGATCTGGATCATTTCGGTCTCGATGCCTTCCTTCTCCAGCTCGTCGAGGAATTCTGCGAGCAGGTTGCTTGTGTTCCCGATGAGACGGGGACTTCCGTTGAGTGCGATTACCTTCATTCCGAAACCTCCGGATCAATCCTCGGCTCCGCCCCGGTCTCCATGGCATAGAGCAGGTTCCCGTCCCCGTCGAAGAACGAGGTCGCGACCCCCATGGGCAGCCTTTTCGGATCCAGTTTGAACCTGACCCCTTCATCTATCATCCTGCGGTGGAAATCGAAGGGATCGGCGACCCCGAGGAATATCCCCGTGTCGATACCGGTCTTATCCGACCAGAATATCCTGATCACTGAGGAGTCTCTCTTCACGACCGCCTCCTCCGGGCCGCAGTACACCGGTTCCATCTTCAGGATGTCCCTGTAGAAACCGACGGCGGCACGGACGTCCTTGGACGGGACGCTCGCCATGAAAACGGATGTCGGAAGACCTTCGGTCGTGTAACTGAATTCTCCTCCTCCAGGATCGCCTATGGGCATAGGTTCCCCGATACGTTCACAGGTTAAGACATTTGGTTACGGGGAGGCCTGCGGCGGCCGGTACGCCGGAGATCGGACCTTCTTCCCGAGTCCGGGAAGTCGGACCCGAACGGCATCAGCACAAACGCTTTATTGCGCACCAGCGATGCACTGGCATAGAAGGAAATCGCAATGTCGTCACCCGTACTCAGCGCAGAACAGATCGAAGAAGAAACCAGGCTCAGGGAGACTCTGGCCGGCATCAAACACGTGATCATCGTACTTTCTGGAAAGGGCGGCGTCGGCAAGTCCACCGTCTCGTCGAACCTCGCCGAAGCGCTTTCCATGGCCGGATTCCAGGTCGGCATCATGGACCTCGACATCACCGGACCGAACATCCCCAAGATGTTCCACGTCGAGGATGAGAAACTCACCGTCGAGAACGACAGACTCGTACCCGTGCAGGTGCCCCCGTCCCTCAGGCTCATGTCCATGGCGTTCCTGCTCCCCAGCAGGGACGATGCGGTCATGTGGAGAGGGCCCGTCAAGATGGGTGCCGTCAAGCAGTTCATCGAGGACGTCAGCTGGGGAACCCTCGACTACCTCGTCATCGACATGCCTCCCGGAACCGGGGACGAAGCTCTTTCCATCGTGCAGCTCATCCCGAAGGCGGACGGCGCCGTCATCGTCACCACTCCCCAGGACGTGGCTCTCCTGGACTCCAGGAAGTCCGTCACCTTCGCAGCTCAGACCGGCATCCCCGTGATCGGCATCGTCGAGAACATGAGCGGATTCGTCTGCCCCCACTGCGGCGAGACCATCGATATCTTCAAGTCCGGCGGAGGCGAGAGCACCGCCAAGGACATCGGAGTGCAGTTCCTCGGGAAGATCCCGCTGGAACCCGGAGTCGTCGCCTCCGGAGACAACGGACTGCCCATCGTCGTCGCAGACCCCGAATCCGCATCCGCCAAGGCCTTCCGCGCCGTCGCAGACAAGATCGTCAAGACGATCGAGAACGACAGCAGGTATCTCGAAGAACAGAGGAAGAAGGCCCAGGAGAAGCAGTGATGAAGTTCGGCGTGATCTCCGAAGGGGATAAACCCGAATCTCTCGTGGCCGAGGACTTCGGCCACGCGCCCTACTTCCTCATCGTCGACCCCGAGACCCTCGACTACACCGTAGTGGAGAACGAATATGCGAACGGGGAAGGCGCCGGATACAAGGTGGCCAAGGCCATCGTCGGCATCGGAGTGGACGTCGTGATAGTCGGAGGCATCGGGACCCACGGACTGAAGATCCTCCAGGACGCCGGGATCCGCGTCTTCTACGACATGGACGATACCGTCGAGAAATGCGTAACCGAAGTCCGCGACCGTATCGCGCTCGAGAAGAAATTCGACGGCAAAAACTGAAAAATCAATGATCTGGCACATCGCATCCGATGTGCCGGGTCAGACTCCTTTCCTGTCGCCCCAGATTATTTTGTGAAGCTGAGGCAGAACCCTTACATCCAGCTTCTTGGCCACGACTTCTTCGGCCAGCATCCCGAGGCTCACGCCTCCCACCGGACTGAATATCACATTGGCCTTCACTGGATGCTCCTCCAGGAACCTCTCCGCGTAATCCAGGTCCGTGCGGTCCGCTATGACGAATTTGAGCTGGTCCTTCTCCGAGAGAAGCCCCAGATTGGAAAGGCACATCCTGTCCTGCATCCCCGACGAAGGACACTTTATGTCCATACTGATGATGACATTCTGCGATACTGGCACATCCTTCAGGTTCACCGATCCGTTGGTCTCGAGGACCACGGTCTTGCCGGCATCGGAGAGTCTCTGCAGGAATTCGACGGCATCGTCCTGCAGCATGGGTTCGCCCCCGGTGAAACAGACACTCTTCACGTCCCCGATGGCGTCCATCAGTTCGTCCGCGGACATCTCCGCAACGGCATCGGATGCATTGAGCGCATAACCGGTATCGCACCAAGAACACCTGAGGTTGCACCCTGCGGCCCTGACAAAACAGGTCAGACGGCCCATCTGCAGCCCCTCCCCCTGAATGGACAGGAAATGCTCCACGATCTTCATTGTACGACTCCGTCCTCGTAGGGGATCTCGTCCTTAAATCCGGCCTTTTTGAACCCTTCGAGCCTGAGACGGCACGAATCGCAGTGGCCGCAGGCCTTCTCTCCCCCGTTGTAACAGGACCATGTGAGTTCCAGCGGTGCCCCGAGCTTCTTCCCGAGCCTGACGATGTCGGCTTTGGAAAGATACAGGAGAGGCGTCTCGATCCTGACGGGGTGCCCCTCGACCCCGGCCTTGGTGCCCTTGGCGAGCATCTCCTCGTACGCCTTGAAGAAATCGGGGCGGTCGTCGGGATATCCGCTGTAATCGACGGCGTTCGCACCGATGTATACGCGGCCCGCATCGATGGATTCCGCCAGTCCCGCAGCTATACTGAGGAACACGATATTCCTTGCTGGCACATATGTGATGGGGATCTCCTCATCCAGTTTCCCCTCCCTGTCCATGGGGACGTCGATGTCCTCCCTGGTGAGTGCGGAACGGAACGACGAGAGATTGAGGTCGATGACCACGTGGGATACCCCGTAGTGCTTACAGACGTTCTCGGCGGACACGAGTTCCTTCGTGTGCCTCTGTCCGTAGCGGAAGCTGATGGCGGTGGGTTCGAAACCGTCCGCAATCGCCTGTGCCAGAGTGGTGGTCGAATCGAGTCCTCCGGACAGGAGGACGACTGCGCGGGGCTTCATCTCAGCGCCACCGTGTACCATGCGGTCTGACCGCGTTCCTCATCGAGGCCGACGGAAAGCGACCTCACGTTCTCCGGAATCTCGATCTCCTTCGTCAGTTTCTCGGCCATCATCTTGGACATCTCCTCGGCCGTGGTTGTGGGGACATCGAGCATCCTCACATCCATGGCGGGGAAGACATACCTCTTGCCGCAGTTGTCGACGGTGACGGAATCCCCCTCGGAAGTTATCTTCACCTCTGCGGATCTGGCGGGGAGGAGGACCGCATGGTCCATCCCGTCGATCATCTCCTTGAGCTTCTTCTTGAGAACGACGAAGTCCATGATCATGCCGTCGGCGCCGATCTCCCCCTCGAGTCTGAGACGGACGATGTAGCTGTGTCCGTGGAGTCTGGAACATTTCTCGTGATGGGGTATAAAGTGGCAGGCGGAGAACCTTATCCCCGCGTATCCCCCGTCGATCTCCAGGATGCTCATTGCTTCATCCCCGCGAGTTTCATCGCCAGAATGATGGAGTCTGTGAAGTCGGTCTTGACCCTCGACGTGTCCACGAACACCTTGTCGCTGCTGAGGACAGGCGCCCCGAGGGCGGCCTCGTTGCCGATGAAATGCATGACCCTGAAGATCAGGTTCCCCGCGATCCCGTCGGGCGCCACGATGATGTCCGCATCCTCCACCGCATCTTCTATGAGGATCTGCGCATGATATGCATCGTAACCCTTCTTGTTGAGCTGCCTGACGACTTCCAGCGCATCGGTGATGGTCTGATCCACGATATCGTTCCTGCCGAGGTCGTCGCTCCTTCCGCCGGACATGACGGCAATCCTCTGGCTCGAAAGGCCCATCTTCTTCATCAGCGCGACGCCCTTCTCGGCCATACGGACCTTCTCATCGACGGTCCACCCCTCGTCGATGCCGACGGGGGTCATGAGGAAGACCTTTCCCCTGTACTTCATAAGGACGGCCCTTTCCAGATCGTCCGTGCCGAGGGCCTTCTTGATCAGAGGGAGAAGCTTCGAAGAAGACATGTCTCCGCGGACGGCCGCGTCGATGGCTCCCGAAGCGAGGTCGTCGGCCAGCTTCTGGGGGTCGCTGTAGATGATGACGTTGGGATTGTTCAGCACACGTACGCTCGTCTCGACGAATTTGGAATCGGGAGCACGCCCGATCCCCACTTTGACGTTCGGGACGGTGCCTCCCAAAAATTCATCCGATGTAACCATGGGTGCAACTCATTGATTCTCTGTATTTAAAAGTATGAACGGCACTGGAAAAGGTGTCAGATGGAGTCGAAGACGTAGTCTTCCCAAGTCCTCTTCCCGAGGACGATCTCCGCCTCCGGAACCGTCAGCATAGGATGGGCGTATCTGACGGAATCGTCCATCGCTATCCTGGGACATGCAGTGTTGACGTATGCGTCCACTTTGAACGGGAGCAGCGCCTGCGGGGACACCTCGTCGGTCAGGAGTGTGTACACCTCCTTCCCGGCCTCCCTCAGCATAGCGGATATCCTGTCAGCCTCCTTCGGACGGTACTGACCGACCTTGCCGCAGATTATGACGAGGTACTTCTCCGCAGGCCTCGCGAGTTCGATGGCTGCGAATCTCCTCCGCAGGATCCTGTCCCTGACATCGTCCACGCTTCTGACCTCCCCGGTGACGGGATTGAGGACCGTGACCTTCTTGTCCACGCCGAATGCGGCCGCCAGCGGATGGAAGTCGCCCTCCCCGAGGAAAAGATACCCGTCCACGGAATCCTTCACCGCGGAAGCGGAGGAACAGTTGCATCCGAGCACCTGTCCTTCGTAGCAGATGCGGGAATCGCCCTTCCCCACGAAGACAGTCTTACCCTCGGATTCGAGGACTCTCTTCGCCTCCGGGATCAGTCCGATGTACTGCACGGATGCAAGGAGACCTACCCTGGAAGGCAATGTGCCAGCGGCCTTCCTCACAGCGTCCGAAGCGTCGATGCAGGCGCGCGCCTCGACGAACAGAACGTCGGGGTCGGAAAGAAGATTGGGTATCGGCGAGTGGCCGAAATGGATGAGTCCCTGCGCATACTTCCGGTAATCGGTGAAAAGATCGCATGCACCGTAACACGGATAACCTAAAATGACAGCCGTTGCACCCGTGTCTCTGAAAATACGGTCCGAGAGCTCTACGGCGTGGGTCTTGAGACCCTCCGGAAACTGGAGGGCGACAGAGGCGAAGCCCCTGCCGCGGATCCAGCTTTCGATATTTTCGACCTGGAGATCGAATTGCATCAGTGGACGTATTCCTGTCCTTTCTCTACGTCGATGTAGCAGGTGGAGGGGATCTTCATGGAAGCTCTCCACAGGGCATCCTTGGCCTGGTTGACCTTCTCGGGGTTGACGTAGACGGTGTATACCGCCTGGTTGCCCTCGACCCTGGCCGCGGTTCCGACGGTCTTACCGAATGCACGGCGCATTCCGCTCGACACACGGTCCGCTCCTGCGCCGGTAGCGAGCTTGTTCTCGCGGAGGACGACGTGGGGGTAGACCCTTACTTTGAAGTGGTACTCGGTCGAACCGACCTTGCTCAGCACCCTGTTCGCGGCGATACGGCCCGCCTCGATGGCGGTGTGCCTGATCTGGACGCGTGCCTTCACCCTGAGGGTGAGTTTCACGGGGAATTCGTCCTCTTTCCTGAGGTTTCCCATGTCGAACTGGCTGATCCTGACTGCCGGGACACCGCCCATGTACTCGCGACGAGTGTAGGCCATTCCCGTGATCCTTCTATACATCGATGCTGGCTTTCTTACCATTGATGCCACCTGTGACTGTTAAATGGAGCGTGAATCTCCAATCTCTATTTAACCCCTTGGTAGAGGTCTTATGGTGGTTCCGATATGCACAAACAATATAAGGATTACGTTGGAAAACGGGGTTTCTTTCTTATATTGCGCGATTATCGGGGACAGTCACATCAGTTTTATATGAGACCTGCGGTTGGAGTGCCGATCAGCATGGCCAAGCACCTTACCCGCTCCGCCGTCAGGAACATAGCTTCCGAACGTGCGGGGATCCTCGCGGAACTGTCCAGGGAAGCGGTCAGGGAAGGCAGGGACGGACGCGCCGTACGTTACGTGGAGCTCGCCCGCGCGGTATGCGGAAAAGGACAGACGGATATGCCTTCCGGATTCGTGTACTGCAGGAACTGCCTCCTGCCGCTGATGCCCGGACTGAACTGCACCGTGAGACTCACGGGGCACAAGGTCGTCTCCGAATGCCGGAGATGCGGGACCGTCAGGCGCATGCCGTATCTGAAAGAGCAGAAGAGGGCCTCCGCAGGGGTCCCCGCGCAGAAAGAAGAGGAATCAGAATGACCGAGAGGGAAGCGAAGAAGGAGCTGCTGAGACGCGCCAAGGATATCGACGCTACCGTCCGTGTTGGAAAGGACGGCGTGACCGAAAATCTCAACAACGAGATTGTCGAACAACTGAAGAAGAGACGTTTGATCAAGGTCAAGGTCCTCAACAATTCCGATTTCGGTGCCGCGGATGCCGCGGAACAGATAACAGAGGCCACGGGCGCCGTGGCCGTGGACGTGCGCGGAGGCGTCATCCTCCTTGCAGACAAGAGGACATGGGACTCCCTGTGCCAGAAAAAGTTCGAGTGATTTCAGATGTTGGACATAGACGTAATCAGGGCAGACCCCGAGAAGATCAGGGCGATGCTTATCAAGAGGAACAAGACCACCGAAAGACTGGACGCCCTGCTGGAAGCCGACGGCGAGTGGAGAAAACTCACCAACGAGAACAACCAGCTGAGGAAGACCAGGAACGCCGTATCCCTGGAGATCGGGAAGATGCCCAAGGGCCCCGAGAAAGATGCCAGGATCAAGGAGATGCGCGAGGTCGGAGACAAGATCGCCGCCAACGATGCGAGGATGGCCGAACTCGAGGCCATCAGGAAGGACAACCTCCTCAACATCCCCAACATCCCCGCGGACGACGTGCCCCTCGGAAAGGACGACACGGAGAACGTCGAGATCAAGGTGTGGGGAGAGAAGAGGACCTTCGATTTCACCCCCAAGACCCACTCCCAGCTCATGCTCGACCTCGACCTCGTCGACTTCGACAGGGCCACCAAGATCGCCGGATCCGGATTCTACTGCCTGAAAGGGGACGGAGCGAGACTCGAGAGGGCTCTCATCTGCTTCTTCCTGGATATGCACAAGAAACAGGGGTACAAGGAGGTCTTCACCCCCGTCATAGTCAACACCGCCGCCGTCACCGGCACCGGACAGTACCCCAACCTCAAGGACGACATGTACCACCTCGAGAGGGACGACATGTGGCTCAACCCCACCGCGGAGGTCCCCGTGACCAACCTGCTGCAGGGCGACATCCTCACCAAGGAGGACCTGCCCGTGAAGCTGACCGCATACCTCCCCTCGTTCAGGAGGGAGGTCGGAAAGCATGCGGACACCGCAGGCATCATCCGCGTCCACGAGTTCAACAAGGTCGAGATGGTCAGGTTCGAGGAACCCTCCAAATCCTGGGAGGCCCTCGAGGAGATGAGGGGCAACGCGGAAGAACTCCTGCAGCTGCTGGGTCTTCCCTACCACGTGCTCCTCCTGTGCACCGGAGACCAGAGTTTCGCCTGCGCCAAGTGCTACGACCTCGAGGTATGGGCACCCGGAGAGAACAGGTATCTCGAATGCTCCTCCTGCTCCAACGACCTCGACTTCCAGGCCAGGAGGGCCATGATCAAATACAGGCCCGAGCCCCACCTGAAGAGCGAGTTCGTCCACACCCTCAACGGTTCCGGTCTCGCACTCCCGAGGACCATGGTCGCCGTTCTGGAGAACTACCAGAACGCGGACGGTACCGTGACGATCCCCGAAGTCCTGAGGCCCTATATGGGCGGACAGGAGAAGATCGTCCCGCCCGAATCGAAGAAGACCTTCTGAAAACCTCAGAAAACATCATCTGGCACATCGCCATCCGAGCGCACCGCACGGCCATCCGTGCGGATGCGTTCGGAACCCATTTTCCCGCGGATCTCCTCCATGATGGAGATCAGACTCCCGCGGTCGACCACTTCTTCCGAGAGTCTGTTGCGGTATTCCCTGCATCTGTGGCAGCCCGCTATGAAATGCGGGGCATAGCTGCGCAGCTTCCTCACTGCGACATCCTCCCCCTTCTCGGCGATCAGCATGTCCGCGAACTGCAGACACCAATCCACCTGCTGGGACACCGTGGGATTCGGAAGACTCTTCCCGGATTCCAGAAGACTGTTTATCTGCGTCACCAGGAACGGGTTTCCGACACCTCCTCTGGCGACCATGACGGCATCGGCGCCGGTAGTCCGCACCGCGGCCTCCGCATCCTCCGCCGAATAGATGTTTCCGGAAATGATCAGCGGGACGGACATCTCGGAACGGAGGCCTTCGGCGAGATCGTAATGCGGCGTACCCGCATAGCGTTCCTCCCTCGTACGGACATGGAGCGAAACCGCATCGGCGCCGGCGGCGGTGATCTCGTCGATCACCTCCCTGAAATTCATATTCGAAGCATTCCACCCCAGGCGGATCTTGGCGGTCACCGGGATACCCGCGGCCTTCCTGACACGGCGGATTATGTCCGCGCATTTGGCGGGATCCCTCATCAGAGCCGACCCGGAACCGTTGCGGACGACCTTGGCCACCGGACAGCCCATGTTGATGTCGAAGAAATCTATATCCGGATTTATGACGAGGGCCTTCGCGGCCGCATCCGCCAGATTATCGGGATCGCTTCCGAAAAGCTGGACCCCGGTCGGATGGTTGTCCCCGAAGGAGACATACGGGACCGTCCTCCTGAGGCCGTGGATTATGCCCTGGTCGGACGTCATTTCGGTGACGGATACCGCCACCCCGAAAGGCTTCATGAAATCGCGGTAGCTCTCCGACGTGAAACCGGACATGGGTCCGAGCACCACGCGGCCGCCGATCTCTATGCCGCCTATCCTCCACATGAAAGCGGGCGATACCGTTCTGGAATATCGCGTTTGCTCTGAAAAGACTCAGATCTCCATCTTCTCGAAGTCGGCTATGATCTCGAAGGCATCGATGGCCTCGCCGTAACCGCCGACAGCCGTCAGTTTCCTCCCGATATCGACCTTGCCGTCCCTGAGCGCCTTGGAGGATACTCCGTAGCGTATGGAGATGTGCGCCTCCATCCATGCGGCGAGCCAGTCGCAGGCCTTGATCTCCTTCCCGTTCCTGCCGGGGGCGTCGGCGAAGGGGTCGTAGGCCATGAACCTCAGCTCGTCCCTCCATCCCTCTGGTATGAGCGGCATTATCCTCTCCTCCATCATCTCGTGCTCGATCCCCTCGAGCAGGTCGGGGAGACCCGACACAGAGGTCTTCACGGGAGTGATGACGTCCTTGGTCAGGACCTCGGGGAGATCGTGGAACAGCGCGGTATAGAAATCGGAGTATACCTGCTTCCCGGAGATCCCGCCGTCGCAGTCGTTGAGATAGACCATATCCGCCACCAGGAGCGAATGACCCAGCACCGTGGTTTTGGGTATCCTGGGAGTCCTCGCCCATCTCTGCTGGAACCTCAGCTGCCCCACCACGTCGATGAAATCCCCCAGGTCGGAATGCCCCGACATGAGACGCTTGACGCCGGCGAGGTCGGAATGCTGCCCGATCTGCGCATCGATCTCCTTCTTGGTGTCGTCTATGCCGTACACGGACCGGTTCACTTCGTAGATCGTATCGAACTCCCACTTCGTGGCCAGATAATGGGCGGCGCGGATGATGGCATCCTCTCTGGAGGATTTGTCCGAGAAAAGATACTCGGAGAACCTGTCCCTGAACCCGGGATCGGTGTGGGGGACGTTGCGGTCGAACTCGGCGAGGATGTACCTGCTGACATCGTACGCCTTCTCCTCCTCTATCCTGTGGAATACCTGCGGCTTCAGATCCGTGAGGGCGATCCTCTGCAGGAACGAGAACAGGGTGTGCTCGATGACGATGTGCCAGTCTATCTCGGAGCCGGCATCCTCCTCGCATTTTCCGAGGACCCATGCGATGGCGGCCTTATGGGCCTGTTTGTCCAGTTCGGACAGGTCGAGGGTGCGGAGGTGGTCGTTCCACCTGTGCATGTTCGTGGAGTCGAACAGACAGTACAGTATGTTGGCGTTCAGCGCACGGTCGTTCATTCCTTCCCCTCCTCCTCGGCATCTGCGGAACCCAGACGTTCCTTTTCCTCCGGGACCTCTTCGCCTGCGATATCCAAGTCTGCGGAGAAAATGCTCTTCTTCGGAGCCTCCGTCTCCGAATGACCCAGACTCTCTTTTTCCGCAGGGATCTCCCCGCCTGCGATATCCAGGTCGGCGGAGAATATGCTCTTCTTCGGAGTATCGGGAACCTCCGTCTCCGGATGGATTGCCGAGAGATCGTCTATCGGAGGCATGTCCGCCTTTTCGGCAGCGCCGTCCTCCGCCCTCAGATCAATGGTGTATCCGTCATCGGGAAAGGAGGAAAGAACCTCTGCGAAAGCAAGGTCGCGGTCGTAATCCTCCAAAACCGCCGCATTGTCCTTCCTGTCCTTGTAGAAAAAGACGATTCCTGCAATAACCAGAACGTAACCGACGAACACCGTCCAATCCGGAATGAACGTGTGCATGAATCCCGTGTATTCGAGCGCCCCGACCGCGGAGACAATCAGTCCCGCGAGAAGGAGGATTATGCAACGGTCGGTCTGTTCCGATTTCATCGGTCTGCCGTAGACCGTACAGGATATTAAATCCAAGGGTGCGCCGCCGACGGCGGGCGGCCGCTGCAGGCGGCAGGACATCCCGAACGGCGCCCGTAAGGCATCTTAAAAGACCCAGATCCCAAAATGCGCGCCCTGTGCGAAATCCGGACGGCCTCGGCGGCCCCGCGGGAACGGTTGAAAACTATTATACGTGCCCCGCATACTGTCTGGGTATGTCAAACGGTATGAAGGTGTCCGACAGACTGGCCTCGATTCCCATGTCCGGGATCAGGAAGATGTTCGACCTCGCCAAGCCGGATTCCGTCAATCTCGGACTCGGAGAACCCGATCTCGAGCCTCCGAAGGAAGCCATTGAAGGCATGAACGCCGCCGCCCTCGCGGGAAAGAACAAATATTCCCCCACCGCCGGAATCCCCGAACTGAGGGATGCCATCGCGGAGAGGTTCTCCAAATACAACCCTGAGCTGAAAGGGAACAACGTCATCGTGACCCCCAGCGGCTCCACCGCACTCCTGGAGGTCACCCAGTCGTTCGTGGACCCCGGGGACGAGGTCCTCATACCCAGCCCGGGATTCGTCATATACAAGCCCCACGCCGAACTCGCCGGCGGAACCCCGGTCGAATACAGACTGACCGAAGGCGATTTCCAGCCCGACATCGACTACATCCAGGAGCACATCACCGACAGGACGAAGATGATCATCGTGAACAACCCCTCCAATCCGACCGGAGGAGTCCTCACGGAAGAATCCCGCAGCGCCCTCGCCGACATCGCCCACGACAGGGACATCATGATCCTGTCGGACGAGGTCTACGAATCCTTCGTCTACGAAGGGGAACACAGATCCTTCCTCGGATACACCGACAGGGCCGTGGTCGTCGGAGGATTCTCCAAGATGATGGCGGTCACCGGATGGCGCCTCGGATTCGCCGTTGCCAATACGGAAAGCATCGATGCGCTCGTGAAGATGCAGTACCACGTGTGCGCAAGCCCCGGGATGCCTGCCATGTACGGCGTCCTGAACGCCCTGCCGTCCATCGACCCGTATCTGGAGAAGGCAAGGGCCGTCTTCAGGAAGAGACGCGACCTCATCTCGAAGAGGATCAACGACATCGACGGAATGGAACTGATCCCTCCCAAAGGCGCGTTCTACGCATTCCCGTCCTTCGATATGGATATGACCTCCCAGGAACTGGCGAACGAACTGGTCAAAGCAGGCCTCATCTGCACTCCCGGATCCGCATTCGGCAAATTCGGAGAGGGACACCTGAGATTCTCCTACGCCGCCAGCGAGGAGAAGATAGAAAAGGGCATGGACATACTGGCCGATACGGTCGGAAAGATCAGAGGAGGAAGGATATGAGCGGAGAACTCGACCCGAACGCCATGCTGTTCGGCGGAGAAGAAGAGAACAGCAAGACAGAAGATGAAAAAGCGGCGGAATACGTCTTCGGAAAGAACCCCAACAGGGTGAGCGCCCTCAGCGACCTGTGGTTCGGCGAACTCGAGAAGAAGATCGAGTCCATGGATCTCCCCGACGAGAAGGCCAAACTGAAGATGGCTTTCAAACTGACCGCCGGGGCCGTGCTCGACATGTTCGCGGATTCCCAGCAGCCCGAGGCCGCACCCGACATCATGTCCGATTTCGACATATTCATGGGCGTCGCACTCACCAACAAGAAGTACGGCGTGAGCCTCTTCGGGGAGCAGCAGAAGGCCCTGATGACCGTCGACCGGTCCAAATACAAGGATGACGAGGAATACGTAAGGGCCCTCGGCGACTTCGAGGAGGCTTGGTGGGACATTCCGCAGCCCCTCCTCAACGGAAGGAACCCCAACGACGCCATCAAAGAAATCCTCATCAAATACGGACTGAACGGGGAATGACGACAGTATCCGCATCCGCTCCCGGCAAGTTCGTCATACTCGGCGAACATGCCGTGGTCTACGGCAAACCCGCCCTCGCGCTGGCGATTGATATGCGTTTCAGCATCCGCGTCAGCCGCAGCAGCGAATACAAAGTCAACGGACAGACCGCCACCCCGTACAACATGAGTCCGCACATGATGTACATCTCCGACAAGATCGGCACATCCCCTGTCTCCGTATTCGTGGACGGGAGGGTACCGTCCGGTTCCGGTCTCGGGTCCTCCGCCGCGCTTTCCAACGCCTATGCGGCGGCCGTGAGCGCATTGGAAGGACTCCCCACGGATAAGGAGACCATAGCGAAACTCGCCTATGAGGCAGAGTATGCGGCTCAGGGAAGAGGAAGTCCCATGGACACGTCCGCATCCGCCAACGGATACGGCATAGCCCTCAACGTCCCGTACAAAGAGGAAGACTTCCTCTGGCACATCGAAAAAGAGGACAAATCCTGGGACATCTCGAAGATCGATGTCCCCAAGATGACGTTCGTCATCGGCAACACGGGGATAAAGGCACCCACCGGACCCCTCGTCGAGAAGGTCAGGAAATACAAGGAGAGCAGCGCCTTCGCTTCCGGGATCATAGACGAGATCGGGAACGTGACCCTCGACGGCCTCGCGGCGATGAGGGATAACGATCTCTCGGAGCTCGGCGCGCTCATGACCTACAACCACCAGCTCCTGTCCATCCTCGGAGTGTCGTGCAACGAACTCAACCACATGGTGGAGGCCGCGATACCCTACTCATACGGGGCGAAACTCACCGGATCGGGAGGGGGAGGATGTATGGTGGCCCTCACCGACAGACCCGAAAAGGTCGCCAAGGCCATCAAGAGCCACGGAGGCACCCCGTACATCATCCACACCGGCGTGGACGGCGTGAGGGTCAAAGTGAAGGAACAGAACGGCCGCCACCACTACCACTATCACAAAAAGAAGAACCGCGGCGCAAAACCTCCGGAAAAGAAGGAATAAGCCGTTCTGCCAGAAAAACTCCGGCATATTTTTCAGATTCAGATACAGGATCTGCAGGTAAAATGAGGGGGCATATGCCCCCCTGTAAAGTTTCAGATAAGGTCCTCGAAGTCCTTGACGAGCTCGGGGAACTTCTCCTTGATGGCGATAAGGAGATTCTGCACGTTGACGTGCTCGATATCCGCGGTGGCCATGATCTTCACGAGTTCGTTGATGGTGTCGTCATCGAGCTCGGCGAGTTTCTCCTTGGCCATCCAGTCGCGGTAGAGTCCGTCCTCCATGCGGTTGCGGATCTTCTTGTCGTACGCTTTGAGCGCGGCGGCGGAATAGTCTCCCTTCTTCTTGCACTCGGCGAGGACCTCTCCGGCATACATTCCGGAGACGCAGGCATGGCCGATTCCTCCCCCGGTTATGGGGTCGATGAGCCTTGCGGAGTCTCCGACCAGAAGGACGTTGTCGGTGGAGTATCCGTCCTCGAGTCCGGGGCATGTGGAGTCGAATCCCGCATCGATCTCGAGGATCTGCGCGTGTTTGAACCTGGGATCCTCGGCGATGAACTTGTCGAGGAACTGCTTCGGGCGGACACCGTCCTTGGCGAAGGTACCGGCGATGCCGATACCGACGTTGGCGACCCCGTCGCCCTTGGGGAATATCCAGAGGTATCCTCCGGGTGCGACGGACTTTCCGAGGATGAATTCGCAGTAGTCCATGGAGCAGTCGCAGCCCGCCATCCTGTACTGGATGCAGGGCTCGATGTCGTTGAGCTTGAGGTTGGTGTCGATGCCGCACCAGCGGCCGACCTGGGATTCGATACCGTCCGCTCCGACGATGCAGTCGCAGTAGATGTCCAGAGGCTCGCCCATGGATATACAGTGGGCGCCGACGATCTTCCCGTTCTCTTTTATGGGTCCGGTCATCCAGGTGCGCATATAGATCCTGGCGCCCGCCTCTACGGCGAGTTTGCTGAGGCCCTTGTCGAAGAGGTGCCTCTCGAGGACGTATCCGACCTCGGCGCCGGCCTTGGATTCGTCCAGCTGGAACGACGTTCCGTCGGGCGATTTGATGATCGCTCCCTTCATGTCGGCACGTATCCACTCACGCTTGGGTTCCACCCCGATCTCCGAGAACATCTTCTTGGAGACTCCCTCGGCGCACCTCAGGGGCGCCCCGATCTCGGGCTTCTTCTCGATCAGTATGGTGTCTATACCCTTCTCGGCGCAGCTCTTGGCGGCCATTCCTCCGGCGGGACCGGCACCGACCACCAGGACTTCGCATTTCAGCGTGTTCATTCCTTCCCCTCCATGGAAATGGCGCCCACGGGGCAGAGCCTCATGCACCTGCCGCATTTGTTGCAGTCCTCGTTGAACGTGAGAATCGTGTCGCAGAGGAATATGGCGTTCTTGGGGCAGCACCCGACGCAACCACCGCAGTGCAGACATTTGTTGGTGTTGACGATCATGGCGTTCACTCCTTGTTCTCTTCCTCGGGATCCTTGGGAACGATGAGGGCGGCCTCCAGCTGTTTGGCCTCCTCCTTGTGCTTCTCCTTCCACTCTGCGAGGGGGACGGAGAACTTCTTCTCGGTCTCCACACGCATCTCGATACCGCTGTTGTAGGCGCAGAACGGGATGATCTTGCAGTCGGGGGTGACGTAGTGGATGGAGCAGCGCCTCACCCTCTCGAGGTCGTAGTTGTACGAGTCCTGGAAGTGCATCGCACCGACGTACATCATTCCCCAGGAGAACTTGGCGAGGGTCGCCTTGGACTTCTTGCTCATGATGGCGATGAGGGTCTCGATGAGATCCGCCTTCGTCATTCCCTTGGGCATCCTCTCCTCCCTGAGGCAGTTCATGAGGAGCTTCCTGACCTTCAGGGCGGTGAGCTTCTTGAACATGGCCTTCTCCGCCTTCCTGGCAATCTCATCGAGTCCCATCACGAAAGGCTCGACGTCGATGAACTCGGGCATCGGGTAGACGTTCCCTGCATCGTCGATGAAGAGATAGGTGGCGAGACCGCAGTGCGGGTGGGTCGGGAAGGTGATCTTGTTCGTCCCCAGGATGATGGAGGCGTAGTTGGAGATACCGGAGACCACGGGTACGGGGAACCAGTCCCTCATGGCGGTGTATCCGGTCTGGTCGTTGACGGCCTTGGCGACATCGGTGAGGGTGATCCTTCCCTCGCTGACCTCCTCGTGGGTGACCCTTCCGGTGAATGCGACGGGCTGGAAGTTGACTCCCCTGACGACATCCCTGTTCTCGATGGCGAACTTCAGGATGTCGCCGATCTGCATGTCGTTGAGTCCGCGGACGGTGGTGACGACGAGAACGACGGAGGGACAGTGGCCGGTCTCCTCCTTGAGCTTCTTCAGGTTGGCGATGACGCCCTTCTTGACATCCAGCATCTTCCTTCCGCGGGAACGCATGTAGATGTTGTCGTCCAGTCCGTCGAACTGCAGGTAGATCGTGTTCAGCCCCGCCTGGGCGCAGGCCTTGAGCTTGTCGTAATGCGCGGAGAAGACGATACCGTTGGTGGCTATCTGCACCTGTGCGAAATTCCTCTCCTTCGCGGCCTTGATGACATCCACGAGGCGGGGGTACACGGTAGGCTCCCCTCCGGAGAACTGCACCGCGGTACACTTGATGGGTTCCTCGGCACGGAGGGTGTCGAGCATCTTGCAGACGGTGTCGAAATCGGGCTCGTAGACGTAACCCGCATCGTTCGCATTGGCGAAACAGATGGGGCAGTTCATGTTGCATCTGTTGGTGAGATCGATGTTGGCGAGGGCAGTAGGGGAGAGCATCTCGACCCTTTCGCCGTCGATGACGACGTTGACGTTCTCGCCGTCCTTCAGAGATGCGTCCATCGGATTCCTGAGCCCGGTTCCGTCTTTCGCATACTCTTCGGCTTCGAGATACTTCTTGGCGTCGGACCAATACACATCGCAGAAATTTCCGTGCTCGGGGCACACCTTCTCCATGAAGACTTTCCCATCCTTCTCGAAGATGTTGGCTTCCAGGATCTTGCCGCACTCGGGGCATATGGACTTGGTCTTCTTGGGGAGACCTGTGGCAGCCGAGTAGGGCTTAACTGTTGCGCACATGGGAATCGGAACTGCCTTAATATTAAAATAATATTGGGTCGGAAAAGCCCCCGGGACCGCTGCGCATATTACATGCAGTACCGGGGTTTTTTATCCGCACCATGCGAAAAGCGCCCCATGACGCACAGTCCTGGGAACATTAGGAAAGGAAAGAGGGGGAACCTGCCGTTCGCCCTGGTGGCCGTCGCCCTGCTGATCGGGGCCTCGGCCTACTGCGCCGCGGCCGCCGAGGCACGCGACGCGGACAGAAGGAACGAGAATACCGGGACCGAGACGGATACCGTGTCCGCCGCGGTCTCCGGGATCGAGGGTTTCATAGAAAGGGGGATGGGGGAGAACGTGTTCTCCGTGAGTACGAACATGTCGCTGGGAGACATGACCCAGCGTGCCGAAGTCTTCGACAGGAGGATGGCCTCGTGGATGGAAACGATGTTCCCTGCGACGGACTCCGGGGTAAAGGTGACCGTCCATTCCTACGAATTCGGCCTGTCCGTGGAAAACCTCCGTATGTCGTCGGGATACTATGCGGCCGACGGATACATACCCGCATATCTGAAGGCCGAGGGAACGGTGGATGCGACGTTCGAATCGGACTCCGGCTCCGCCCGGAAGACTCTGTACCTCGCCTCGGACGCCAGCGGGGCCCTGCCCCTGGCGGCGGAGGCGGGGACGGCGTTCGAGAACATATTGGAGGACGGGGGGTCCATACTGTCCCAGCTGGTCTCGTACCAGCTCACGGCGCTGGCACAATACAGGATAATGAACGGGTACGGGGCGTTCGCCTATTACGGGGACACCGGAACCGATTCCGTCATAACGGACGGGGATGTGAAGAAGGCGTATTCCGAAGCCCTCCGCGTCGTGGAATCCGTCGTCTTCAGAGATGCAGAGGGCGGGATCGTGACCGGCCTGAGGGATCTCATCAAGACCGCGGTCGGGAGCACCGACGGCACCCTCCGCATAAACATCAGCGCGGTCTACGCCCAGGCGCTGGCATCGGTGGCCGACCAGATCGTGGGTAAATGGTTCGACTACTTCCTGGGCAACAAGGCGCTGCAGATCTGCGACTATGTGACGGATACCCTGAAGAACGCATGGGACTCCTTCACCTCGTTCATAACGGGCAGGAACTCGTTCTCCGCGGAACCTTACATCGAGGAGATCGTCGGAGACACCGACATCAACGTGGGCGACTGCATCGAGGTGACCATGAACCTCGGCGGCGGACGCGTCCGGACGCTGAGCCTGGAGTATCCGGAACACGACCTGATGGGTTCCGACACCGTCCAGGAGTTCAAATCCCACTACCGCGACGACACCAACGAGATCCGCCAGTGGCTCTACTCCCTGGTGAACGAGGCTATCTCCCAGGTAGCAGAGAGGAAATACATCGGTACGGTCACGATGAAAATAGACAGCAGATGGGAGTTTGCGGACCTGCTCAGCGATGCGGTAAAATCGGCCATGGAAGGGGCGGCGGAGGCCTTCGTATCCGCCGCATCGGATGCGGTAAGCTGGCACTCCTACCCGGACCAGTTCTACGCAGCCATATACGATGCCGTGTACAGCAACCGCGATGAGATCTTCAACACCGATTTCGGGGACTTCATAGACAGCAACTACGATGCCGCGGCGGATTTCCTGATGGGCTGCTACATTGACATGGGCATCGAAGAGGAAGAAATACAGGAGGGCATGGATGCGGCTCTGGATTCCTTATTCTACTCCGAACATGTGACGGCCGAATTCAACGCATACGCCGCGAAGGTGGACGATCTGCTGAAAAGGATGGAGGCCCTGAAGACCGTGCAGACCGAAGGCAGCACCATCATCGAGAAGGGATGCATCGGCATCCTGAAAGGAGGGATGCTCCTGGCGGACGGCGCGTTCGACGCATCCGACCATCTGGAACAGGTGTGCCACGCATTCGAAGAGAACATCGGGATCAACGTCTCGAAGGATCTGGACGGTCTCACCGGAAAGACGGGATTCGTCCTTGCGGGGGAACACGGCGCGACGGAGAATCTGAAGGTGGAAATCTCATCCGACCCGAAGGTCTCCGTGGACAAACCGTCCGTCTCGGACAGCACCCACCAGAACGGCCTGGAGGATTCCGCGGGAGCAAACTACTCCACCGTATTCCCGGTGCATCTCAGGGACACCCTGACCTACACCGTCTCGGGATACGGGGCCGTATCCGAACTTCTGGGAACCTCCGACAGCGAGTTCGGGGGCACCGTCCCGGTCTCCATGGATCTGAACATCTGCGCCGTCTCCGGATGGGCGCTGGCCGGAGTGGAGTATGAAGCCACCGCGGACATCCTCCACGACCTGTGGAAGGCCCTTCTGAAAGCGGCCGAACCCCTCCTGGAACCCCTGAGGGACCTGCTGGCATTTGCAGGGAAGACGGCCAATGCCCTCAGGGACGTCCTTGACGAGATCGCGAGATACGCCGCCGTCTATGCGGAGGAGCTGTACGACAAGATCTTCAAGCCGATGAATACTCTCGTCATAACCGTGGAGAAAACGGTGAACAACGCCCTGAGCGAGAAGATATACGAAGCGGCCGGCGGACTGTGCACCATAGTCGACATGACAATGAAGACCCAGACGGTCGGATTCTCGTACATGGGGTTCGCCGTGAAATTCACGACCGACTGCGCATCCCTCTCGAAGAGCACGAAGAACGTCCTCAGAATAGACATGTCCGGAAACGTCGGGGGAGACGACATAGGAGCCTACCTGAAACTCGTCCTCCGCGAAAGTTCCCCCAAGACCGTGATCACCGGAGGACTGTCCATCGAAGGAGACGGATGGAGCCTCTCCGGGACCGTGGATCCCAAAATGACCCAGACGGATCATCTGTTCACCTTGGACGGCACCTTCAGAGGGACCGACATACACATCGCCGCACCCGAACTGGTCCAATACCGCGAGATGAGTCTCGCACTCTCGGACATACCCGGGATCGGGACGGTCCTGTCCAACATCCCTTCCCCCGTGGCCGGTACGAAACTGTCCGTGGATGCGGGACTGAATCTGAAATATTCCGCACCGTTCGAGTCGGGGGTCCTCATCAACGAGGCCGAAAGCAACCCCTCCGGCTTAGATCTCAACGATGAATGGGCGGAGATCCTGAACAACTCCGCCGGCACCGTCGACATATCGGGGTGGACCCTCAAGAACTCGAACGGAAGGAAGTTCACGATCCCAGACGATACCGTGCTGTCGCCGGGGGGCAGATACGTCGCTGAGTTCGGAGGATTCTTCCTGATCAACTCATACGAATGTCTGGCACTGTATGATTCCGAGGGGAGATGCAAAGACCGCACCCCCGAATTCTCCGACAAAACCAACGACTCAAAGACATATCAGAGGGATACCGACGGCTGCACGGAATGGGGTTTCCACGAGGGAAGCAAAGGAGAAACCAACACGGGCGGCATCCTGGGGGTCGACGGGATCGTGATATCGACAGCGGCGGATATCGTGAAGGACGCCGCCGCGAAGGCCATGAAGGAGCTGAAGCACATCACGGACACGGCCGGGGTGGGACAGCTGTTCACCCTCACCATGCAGTATGCGCTGGACGACGGCATCGACAGGATCGCCGATTTCCTGGTCGAGGCCTCCGTCTACATCAAGGCGGAGGTCACCGACATATCCGGCACGGGGTGCAGCGGCTTCGATATCCGCATCAAGGCCGGGAAGGAGATGGCGGGAGACATCCTCAGATACGTCGTGGGACGGGCCGAATCCATGCTCCTGAACATAGACGACCCCTACGGGATAGACATGGGTACCGCGGTCAGCGACGACATATATCTCGGGGTCACGGCCTACACCGGCATCAGGACCCCGAGCCTGATCGACATGCACCTCAGGGAAAGCCTCACCCTCGGAGTGGAGATGGAGTGCAACATGACGGCCCTGAAGACCGCCCTGGGGAAAAGCTGCGACGGGACATGGAACGCCCGTGCGGGGGTCGTGATACGCGACTGCCCCTACAATGCGGTCCCCGAGGCCCTCGAAGCGGACGACAGCATGAAATCGGACCTGTGGCTCATCCGGCTGTCGTTCGGTCCGGCGGTAACATGAGGGGGTCTCCCCCTCCGGGGGGACCGTCTTATTTAATTACGCGATGGCAATCTGGAAGAGCATGGCCGGAATGAACACAACTATACCGACGGTCCTCTCATCCGAGGAATTGATGGACAAGGCATTCCGCAGGGCCTCCAAGATCAGCAAGAAGGGAAGCGACTCCTTGGACACCAAGAAGAAGACCACCCTTGCCAGGATCACGGCTTCGGGCGACATAGTCGAGACGACTCTCGTCGGCTACATCCAGAAGTTCCCGAGGATGGAGAAGCAGGACGACTTCTTCCCCCAGCTGGTCGACCTCGTCATCGGAATCGACCGCTACAAGAAGGCACTGGGCGCCCTCAACTGGGCCGCCGGGAGGACGGAACTCCTGAAGAACCAGTCCCTGAGGGAAGTGAGGCGCACCAAGGACCCTGCGATAATCGAATCGATAAAGAAGGGCTTCTACGGGCGTCTCGGATCCTACGTGAACCAGATCTCGAAGGACCTGCTCTTCCTGCAGGATGCGAAGAACAAATTCAGAGACCTCCCGACGATAGATCCCAAAGTCCCCACGGCGGTCGTGGCGGGATTCCCGAACGTCGGGAAGAGCAGTCTCGTGACATATATCAGCACCGCCGCCCCCGAGATCGCACCATACCCGTTCACCACCAAGGGCATCACCATCGGACACATCAAGGACGACTGGAGAATGTTCCAGATAGTCGACACGCCGGGTCTCCTGGACCGCGAGTTCGAGGACAGGAACGCCATCGAGAAGCAGGCGGTCCTCGCACTCAGGTACCTCACCGACATCATGATCTTCGTATTGGATCCGTCGGAGACCTGCGGATACGACATGGACAAACAGATGAGACTCCTCGGCAACATCCGGGAGAACTTCGAAGGCGTCCCTCTCATAGTCATCGAAAGCAAATGCGACGTAATGCGCAGGGACAACGATGCGCTGCGCATCTCCTCCGTCACCGGCGAAGGGATGGAGGAACTGAAGACGAAACTTCTGGGCGAACTGAGGACCGTCCTGAGACAGAGAGCTCTGGAGACCCCTCTGGACGAGGTAGATTGAAATGGGAGATGTCGCGGCCAGCGACGAGATGAAGGCCTACTTCAAAAAACTGGAGGACGGGGCCGAGGAGATCTATCAGCTGGCGGCGAAGGCCCGTTCCGAGGGCAAGGACCCCACCATGGAGGTGGAGATTCCCCGCGCGGAGGACCTGGCATCCCGTGTGGAGAAACTGCTGTCCGATTACCATGTGGAAGGCGTGGCGGAACTCATCCGCCGGAAGACCGCCGAATTCGGAAACCGCGAGATCGTCGCCATCAAAGTGGCCGAGGAATATGCCAGCAAAGGCATCGAGAACGGCGAGAGCAAGGACAAGACCCTCGACCGCGCCGTGAGACTCGGCCTCGCCATCATCACCGAGGGAATTCTCGTCGCGCCGCTGGAAGGCATCGCCACCACCAAGATCGGGCACAATTCCGACGGCACCGATTTCGCGGACCTGGTATTCGCCGGGCCCATCCGTGCATCCGGAGGTACCGGACAGGCCATGAGCGTTCTCATCTGCGACGTCGTGCGCCAGGCATTGGGTATCGGGAAATACATTCCCACCGAAGGGGAGATCGCCAGATTCGACGAGGAGATCCCCCTGTACAAACAGTGCCAGCACCTCCAATTCACGCCCACATCCGAAGAGATAAGGACCATCGTCAGCGAATGTCCCGTCATGGTCGACGGCGAAGGCACCGAGCAAGTGGAGATATCCGGATTCAGGGACCTCCCCCGCATCGAGACCAACAGGGTCAGGGGAGGGGCCTGCCTCGTCGTCGCGGAAGGAATGTGCCTCAAGGCATCCAAACTGAAGAAGCACGTCGACAAACTGAAGATCCAGGGCTGGGACTTCATCGGGAAATACCTCGATATGCACAAGGCGGTGGACACCGACGACAAGAACAAGAAGAAGGTCGTCGAACCCGCCTACAAGTACCTCAAGGACATGGTCGCGGGACGTCCTATCTTCGGACATCCCTGCCACGTCGGAGGATTCAGACTCCGCTACGGAAGGGCCCGCACATCCGGACTCGCATCCCTGGCATACAACCCGGCGAGCATGTACGCCATGGACGAATTCATGGCCATCGGCACCCAGCTCAAGATCGAGAGGCCGGGGAAGGCCTGCGTCGTCACACCCGTCGACAGCATCGAAGGGCCCATTGTCCTCCTGAACAACGGAGACCTCGTGTACTGCGGCACCAAGGAGAAGTACCTCGCAGTGAAGAACAACGTGGCCGAAGTGGTGGACAACGGCGAGATCCTCGTCCCGTACGGCGAATTCTGCGAGAACAACCACGTCCTCGTCCCGTCCGGATATCCCACGGAGTGGCACCGCGAGGAGATCAAAGCCAAGAACGACGGGAAACTCCCGGATGATTGGGAAGATCCCACCTACGAACGTTCCAAGGAGATGTCGGCTCAGTTCGGCGTCGCCCTCCACCCCAAATTCAACCTCTTCTGGTCCGATGTGAGTCTCGACAGGATCGTACGCCTCCGCGACTACATCCTGGAGAATGGATCCATGCTCGAGGAGAGCATAACCGTGCCTGCGGACAGGGACCCCGTCCCGGAGACCGAAGAGGAGGACACATCGGTCAAGAGGATACTCGAGGATCTGGGCGCACTGCACAGAATGAGGAACTCCCGCGTCATCATAGACGGACTCTACACGCAGCCGATGCTTGACTGTCTGGGTCTTTCGTATTCCGACGGAAAGTTCGCCAAAATAAAGGATCTGGAGGGAGAGGACACCCTGTCGGCCGTATCCGCCGCGGCAGGATACAAAGTCATGGCGAGGGCCATGACCCGCATCGGCACCAGGATGGGACGTCCCGAGAAAGCCAAGGAAAGGGCGGGATCCCCCCTCGTACAGTCGCTGTTCGCCCTCAGCGAATCCGGGGAAGGAACGGAAAAACCCCTTAAGGATGTCTTAACCGCGGTCAAATCCCTCAGCGACCCGGAACTCCACAAGGGCAGGACCGCCACGGCCCTCAACGTGGATATGGGACTGCGCCGGTGCCCCGTATGCGGCAAGAGCACCTGCCTCTGCTGGTGCAGGGAATGCAACGCCCACACGAATCCCGTGGAGAGACCCAAGGGCCCCAACGGGAACAATGCGACCGTGGCCGTGGACATCGTGAAGGAATACAGGGATGCTCTGGCCGCCGTAGGCGAGAAGGAGGGTAAGGAGACCCTCAAGTGCGAGGAGAAACTCACATCCCGCACCAAGACCCCCGAACTTCTGGAGAAAGGTATCCTGAGAAGGAAACACAATATCTCCATCTTCAGGGACGGTACGATCCGCTACGACATGACCGACATCCCGCTGACTCATTTCAAGCCCCGCGAGATAGGTCTTAGTATCGAGAAAGCCCATGAACTGGGATACACCCATGACTGGAACGGAGACCCTCTCACCAGCCCCGACCAGACGGTGGAACTGAAGTGCCAGGATATCATCCCTGCGAAGGAATGCGGCGACTACATGGTCAAAGTCGCAGGCTTCATCGACGACGAACTGGAGAAAATATACCACCTCCCCAGATTCTACAACGCCGAGAACAGGAACGGCCTCATAGGGAAACTCGTATTCGGCCTCGCTCCCCACACATCCGGATGCATTCTCTGCAGGATCATCGGATACAGCAGCATCCGCGGGTGCTACGGACATCCGTTCTATCATGCATCCAAGAGGAGAAACTGCGACGGAGACGAGGACTGTATCATCCTCGCCCTCGACGCCCTGCTGAATTTCTCGAGGGTGTTCCTGCCGGACAGAAGGGGAGGTCTCATGGACTGCCCCCTCGTCCTCACGACGAGACTCGACCCCAACGAGATTGACAAGGAAGCCCATAACGTGGACTGTCTCAGGGCGTACCCGCTGGATCTCTACTATGCCGCGATGGACATGAAGGATCCCAAGGAGATCGAGAAGAAGATGGATCTCGTCGGAGGCCGTATAGGCACCCCGTATCAGTACGAGGGACTCGGATTCACGCACGACACCCCCGACATCTCCGAGGGGCCCAAGGAGTCCTCCTACACCACCTTGGGGAGCATGATGGACAAGATGACCGCCCAGCTGGAACTCGGCATGAAATGCCGTGCGGTCATCGCCAAAGATGTGGCGATGAAGGTCATCAACAAACACTTCATGCCGGACATGATCGGAAATCTGAGAAGTTTCGCGACCCAGGGGATGAGGTGCACCAAATGCGGTCTGAAATACCGCAGGGTCCCCCTGAAAGGCGTATGCAAATGCGGGAACAAGCTCAATCTGACGGTCTACGAAGCATCCGTGAGGAAATATCTGGATGTCTCCAAGAAGGTGTGCACGAAATACGAACTCGACGATTACACCCAGCAGAGGATCCAGATCATCGAGACCAGTATGAACTCCCTGTTCAACAACGACAAAGTCAGGAAGTGCAAGCTCACGGACTTCATGTGAGTGCTGAAACGGACATCTGGCACATTTGAAGGAACGGCGGCGGCCGATCCGGTATCAGATTGTTCCGAAGATAAATGAACGGCCCGGCCTTGGAGGCCGGGCCTTAATATGTTTGTACGTTCTCAGGACTGACAGTATCACTGTGCCAGCGCATCGACCTGGGCGGAGAAATCCGCTACCTCCGCACTCAGGATCTCGACGGCCTTGTCGAGGACCTGCCTGGCGGTGAGGGATCCGTCGGTCTCGTACTTGAACAGGAAGTTGTGCTCGTCCCAGGTGACCTTGATGGCTCCCTTGGGAATGGGCTCCTGCATAGCGGTACTGCCGAAGTCGATGGCTTTCCATTTGTCGGCCACCGTAAGCTTTCCGTCCCTGACCTCGAACAGTCCGGGGCAGAGCTCCGCGGCCTTCAGCACATCGGGGTCGGATGCCTGCTCGGGGTCGATCTCGATGGTAGGCTCGTACGAGTATCCGACACCGAAGGCAGCCTGCCATTTGACATGCTTCCTGGCGGTACCCATCACGGCGGTCGCGTAGATCAGGACCGCCTGATTGTCGGTGAGTTCGACGATGGGTATGAACTCGTCCTTCGCCTTCAGGGAACTGTCCCCGAGGGGGACGAGGTCTCCGGAAAAGACGGTGCCGGGTCCGACTTTGTTGATGCTGTACATCACGGCGCAGTGCGGGCAGCCTTCGCCGCCGCACTCGCACTTGTCCTGGAAGGTGAACTGGTCGTAGTCGGTGGGTACGGGGATCATCCCGAGCCTGTGGGCGATTACCTCGTCGAACAGGGAAGTGACGCTCTCGTACTCCTTGTCGTCCTGCATGATGGGACCGAGGTGGAACTCCACCTTGTCGATCGCCATCTTCGGGATATCCTGGATCATGGTGCGCCTGAGCGCGTTCGCCATTGCAGGGGAGGAGTTCTTCAGGATGAACTTGGCCTTCCTGTCCTCCATCTCGACAATCTCGATCTGCATGACCAGTCCTCCTCAGACCCTGCGTCCCCTGCGTCCACCCTTAGGCTTGGTACCGTCGTGCGGTATGGGAGTGACGTCCTCGATGCGTCCGATCTTGAGACCGGCACGGGCGAGGGCACGGATGGCCGCCTGTGCACCGGGACCGGGAGAGGTGGACCTGTTTCCTCCGGGCGCTCTGACCCTGACGTGGATACCGACGATCTCCTTCTCGGCGGCGACCTCGGCGATCCTCTCGGCTGCCTTCTGGGCAGCGTAGGGCGAGGACTCGTCCTTGGCCTGTTTGACGATCATTCCTCCGGTCACCTTGGCCAGAGTCTCGGCTCCGGTGATGTCCGTGAGGGTGATCATGATGTTGTTGTAGCTGGCGTAGATGTTGGCGATTCCCCATTTTGCGGTCATCAGTTAGCACCGTCCTCTGCAGTGATACCTGCCTCTTCGGCATCGGCTTTCGCGGCTGCCGCGTCTTCGGCCTCCGCCTTGGCCCTGGCTTCCGCCCTGGCCTCTTCGCGTGCTTCCGCGCCCTGTCCGGAGACCCTCATAGGGTGGTTCTCGTCGGTGAACGGGGATGCGGGGTTGTATGCCACGGAGCCCTCCTCTTCCCTGAGGACGAGGTATCCGGGGACGGTGACCTTGTGGCCGTCCACGAAGATGTGTCCGTGGTTGATGAGCTGCCTTGCCTGCCTGATGGTGGAGGCGAGTCCCTTCTGGAAGACGACGGTCTGCAGACGCCTGCTGAGGATGTCCTCATCCTTCAGAACGAGGATCATGTTGAGGTCTCCGCCGGTGACGGGGAGGATTCCGAGGCGGGAGCACTTTGCGATAAGTGCGTCGGACTCGATCTTCGCCTGTGCGTCGCCTGCCCTGAGGCGTGCCTGGAGCTCTCTGGACTGTTTCCTGAAGTTCCTGAGCATGGTCTCGGCTTTCCAGACCTCGGTCTTGTTCTTCAGTCCGAACTGGCGGACGGTCTCGTTCTCTGCCTTGATCCTCTCGCCCTGCCAGGGGTGGGAAGGAGTGTCGTAGGTCTTTCTTGAAAATTTAGGATCTCCCATTCAAATCACCTCAGGATTTCTTCTGGACACCGACTGCGAGTCCCTTCCTTCCGTTGGACCTGGTCCTCTGTCCCCTCACCTTGTGGTGGGTGTCGTGCCTGATTCCGCGGTAGCTGCGGATCATCTTCATTCTGTTGATGTCATCCTCCTGAAGGATGTTGAGATCGTTTCCGAAGAGGTGCATGTCCGCTCCGGACTCGTAATCCATCTGGCGGTTGATGGCCCAGACGGGAGCATACTCGACGTAGCTCAGAACGAGCTTCTCGAGGTCTGCGATCTGCTCGTCGGAGAGGGAACCGATCTTGACGGATCCGTCAATCCCTGCCCTCTTGACGATGATCTGCGATACCCTCTTTCCGACTCCCTTGATGCTCTGGAGTCCGATGACGGTGTGCTTAAGTCCGTCGATATCGCTGTTGGCTATACGGACGATATAGTTGAAGTTCTCGTCCTCGGTCTTAACCGATGCCTTCTTGCCGCCTTTCTTCTTGTCGGCGGGGGCCGCATCGGCTTTCGCGTTAGCTGCTTTGGGTGCTGCCATTGTTCATTCCTCCGTAAATGTTCCGTCCGTTCCCGAACGGAAAACTCAAGCGCGGTGTTCCCCGCAGGGAACGCGCTCTCAGTTTTCACCCCGATATGCAGGGCGGGTCCTGAGTTTACGTTGGAATGCCGATTATATTATAATATAAAAAGAGTGGCACGTCAGCGTCCCGAAAGCGAAAGCCAGCACCCGGAAGACATATCTGCGGTCTGAACGGAGATTTCCAGGATGCGGCATTTCTCACCCACGTGGTACATGTAGGTGTATCCCCCGTCGGTGCGGACGTATGTCTCCGCAGACACGGTGCTCCCGTCCTCCAGTTCGATGTCCCCGCTTCCCCTGCGGACGCAGTCCAGCGGAACCCCGTCGCGGCCGAATATTATGCCCGTCCCGATCGTGTCGGGACCTGCGGCGGAAGACCCGGCGAAGCCGTCATACGACAGGACGATCTCTAGGGTGTACGCCCTGTACGAATCCGATTCCTCCCTAAATTCCAGTACGGCCGAACCTGCGACGCTGAAGACGGAACCGTCGGCGGATACATATGTGCCAGACATCGCAAATGTGCCTCCGGTGCTGTATCCGTCCCTGTCGGAAAGGGCACTCATCCCCGCATAGGATACGCCTACGGATATGCACGCTACGGCAATCACGGCAAGCGCAAGCAGCACTCTGTTCCCGGGGGATTCTGACTTCACGGAAAACCTCTGCGGACTGTACGGCACAACGGCCGGTTTGTAATAATGATGGTGCCGACGACCGGATTCGAACCGGTGAACCGCTAGGGAACAGATCTTGAGTCTGCCGCCTTTGGCCAGCTCGGCTACGTCGGCGTATATGGCCCCCATGCGGGGGCGGTTTAAATGTGTTTTCAGGGACCGGTGGTGATCTCACCGCGGTCGCCGGCGATATAGAAGGTGTGCTCGAACTGCGCCACCATTCCGCCGTTGACCTCTACGAGCTCGTTGAAACCGCTGAGGATGCCCTTGCGCATCAGAAGTTTTACCCACTTCTCCGCATCGGGATAATCGCAGCTTCTGGCACAGAACGGGGAATCGGGGAACTCTTCCTTGACATAAGCGAGGAATTCGTCCGCCTTGGAATTCCCGGAAGGCTTGTCGTGGGTGAGGATCACGATGTTGCCATGCTTCCCGTTCTCCACGTATCCTCCGCCGTCGGTGGTGAAAGGTTCGATGGCGACGGTCATACCGGGCTCCAGGACGGTCACGTCGCCGCTGTCGTAAGGCGCGACGGAGAAACCCGCGTGGAGCTGCCATCTGTCGATCTGGTGGCCGCAGAGGTTCTCCACGACCTTGAATCCGTCCCTCTTGACGCTTCCCTCGATCGCGGCGCCGACCTCATTGATCTTGACGCCTGCGCCGATGAACTCCGCGACGGTGTCCCTGGCCCTCTTGGCGGACTCGATGAGTTCCGTGTAATTGCGGGTACCGACCTCGACGGTACCGGCAGTGTCGCCGATATAACCGTCCAGCATGCCCCCGCAGTCGATCTTGACGACGTCTCCTACCTCGAAGCGCGTCTCATCGTTGCATGAAGGCGTGTAATGGGCTGCAATGGAATTCCTGCTGATGTTGCAGGGGAAGGAAAGACCGCACCCGTGGCTGCGGATGTAGCCCTCGACCTCCTGTGCCACATCGTAGAGTTTCACTCCGACATCGCACATATTCATGCCGAGCTCTCTTGCGGCGCCCGACACTTCTCCGACCTTGCGCAGTTTGGCAAGTTCATCTTCTTTCAGCATTGCAATACTTCCTTGATCTGCTCTTCCGTGATGGGGCCCTGACGGATGATCTCATATTCCTTCCCCTTTATCCATACGATCGTCGAAGGCTTGCCCGAAGGGCTGTGGCCCGCATCGACGTATGTGGAGACGGAATCTCCCAGTGCGGCCGTCGCCATCCCTACGTCGACGGCGTCCGGCTGGAAGTGGATGTTGGCGGAAGTGGCCACTATAGGTCCTGCCCTCTTGACAATCTCGAGGGCTACGGGGTGGTCGGGGATGCGGATACCGACTTTCTGGGATGCGGCGGTCACTATGTCGGGAACCTCGGGGTTCTTCTTGATGATGATTGTAAGCGGTCCCGGAAGGAAGGCTTTTATGAGCTTATCTGCGGTTTCGTTGAGATCCGCGACAGACTCCATCATCTTCCTGTCGGCCACGGCCACGGAGAGGGCCATATCGAACGGTCTCCTCTTGGCAAGATAAAGGTTCTTCACGGCCACCTGGTTGTAGATGTCCGCTCCGATCCCGTACACAGTGTCAGTAGGATAGACTATGAGTCTGCCTGCGGCCACATCCTCTGCGGCAGCCATTGCGGCATGTATGCAGCCATCGTTCAATCCCTTCGAGCAATCGCACTTGAGAACTCTCATCTTACCACCCTTCCGTCATCCTTAACGCTTCCCGAACGGCGGATGCGCCGTCCCCGGAAACAGGTCCATGTCCAGGATACAACGGTCCGATATTTACATTGCGCAGTCTGTGCAGCGATTCCCTGAGTTCGGGGAGCGAACCTCCGGGAAGATCCGTACGCCCGTACCCGTTGGCAAATACGGTGTCACCGGAAAACAGCCCGCCTGTGACCTCATCGTAGAAGCACATGCCGCCGGCAGTATGGCCCGGTGAAGATATCGCACGGAGCCTGTGGTCCCCTATGTCGAACACCTCCCCCTCGGAGACAGCCTTACAGGGGACAGGACGGACATCGACGCCCAACGGACGGGAGAACATCGTCTCCTGATCCCCGGAGGAATAGGCTGCAAGATCCTTCGCACCCATGTATGCGGGACAGCCGAACTCCTCCGCAACGGAAGAGAGACCTCCGGAATGATCTGCATGGCAATGAGTCAGGAGGACACAGGAGAGACGGAGGCCTCCGAGAGCCTTCCATACCCCGTCCGCGACGTTCTTCGAATCGAGGCCCGTGCCGGTATCGATCAGAATGCCGGATCTTCCGAGAACAAGGTAGATGTTGGAATCGTACGGGATAGATGAATCGATCCTGCAAACGGTCATAGGAATACCCAAATGAACGGAATATAAGAAACAAATGAAAATGAAAAGGAAGAGAGATACTCATACGTAACCTGTTTGACTGCTAGATCACATCCAGCGGCAAAGATGTTAGTTAGCCAGGACTGAATACCTCGGCGAACCTCGGTACTTACATCCGGCTTCTATCAAACCCGTCATATACGGATATCTTATAGTGCCTCTTTTTCAAGGTGGCTTCGAGCTTAGATGCCTTCAGCTCTTATTCACTATCGCGTGGCTACTCTGCCTGCCTTGTCAGACAACAGATAAACTAGAGGCGACGAATCCCTGTTCCTCTCGTACTAAAGGATCCTTCTCGTCAGGCACGAACAATTCCATCAAAAAGCAACAAAACTGTCTCGCGACGTTTTAAACCCAGCTCA
>CAZHJV010000009.1:0-34725 GCA_964533525.1 uncultured Methanomassiliicoccales archaeon
CGGTGTCGCACCACATCGATACATTCCTCGGGAAGAGGTTCGAATGGTTCTGCGCCGAGTATCTGAGAACGAACTATCCGACCGCGGAACAGGGGAAATGGTGGATCGACACATCGGATTTCCATGCCGAGATCGATATCGTCTCCAGAATATCTGCGGGAAAGAACAGCATCGATTTGTTCACGGAGTGCAAATTCAGGAAGGAGCTGGCAGGTTTCCGCGAATACGCTCAGCTGGATGCGGCAGCGTCGTATTTCGAAAAGACCGCCAATCCGCGTCCGATGATCATCTCCGTATCCGGATTCGACGGGGAACTCACGGCAGCGGCGGAGGGGCTGAACCTCGTTCTCATAGGGCCGGACGAACTGTTCGGCAGGAGCCCCGCTCCGGCTGCGGACCGAATCAATCCGAATGAAAAACAGGAATGTGCCAGATGCGGAAAGGAAGGGTTTGATGCCCCGGGATCCGTGCGGATCCCGGGGAATGATATTCAGCCGTAGAGGTAGGTCGGCGGAGCCTTCGTCTTGTTCCTGTCCGTCTCGAGGACTTTCTCGCGTGCGGCGTCGAAGTCCTCGGGGAGGACGATGTCCCTGTCCGCCCTGATGGCGAGCATTCCCGCCTCGGTGCAGATGCTCTTGATTTCCGCACCGGATGCGCCCTCGGTGGCCTCAGCCAGCTTCTTGGCGTCGACTTTCTTGGAGACATTCATGCGGGCCAAGTGGATCTTGAAGATCTGACGCCTTCCGTCGACGTCGGGCAGTCCGACCTCGATGATCCTGTCGAATCTTCCGGGTCTCAGAAGCGCATCGTCGAGGATGTCGGGCCTGTTGGTAGCTCCGATGATCTTCACGTCGCCGGTGGGGGTGAATCCGTCCAGTTCCGCGAGGAGCTGCATGAGGGTCCTCTGGACCTCCCTGTCGCCCGATGTGGCCACATCGGCCCTCTTCGCACCGACGGAGTCGATCTCGTCGATGAAGACGATGCTGGGCGCCTTCTCCTTGGCGAGTTCGAACAGCTCACGGACGAGCCTCGCACCCTCTCCGATGTATTTCTGGACGAGTTCGGAGCCCACGAGCCTGATGAAGGTGGCCTTGGTGGCGTTGGCCACGGCTTTGGCCATCAGGGTCTTCCCGGTTCCCGGGGGACCCACGAGGAGCACCCCTTTCGGAGGTTCGATACCGACCTTCTTGTAGAGGTCGGGCCTGTTCAGCGGGTCCTCGACGGCCTCGCGGAGTTCCAGCATCTGCTTGGAGAGTCCGCCGATGTCCTTGTATGTGACGGTCGGTTTCTCGATGATCTCGGCGCCTGTGACGACGGGATCCAGCGGTGCGGGGAGAACCTCCATGACCGCGAGGGACTGCTTGTTCAGGGTGACCCTCGCTCCCGGGATGAGACTCGCCTCGTCGACGTACTGGGACACCGACACGACGAAGTCGGGCCCGGATGTACTCTTGACGACGACCTTGTTGTCGGGGAGGATGTCTCTGATAGAACCGATGACCAGGGGCGGGCTCTTGAGCCTCTCCAGCTCCCCCCTGATCCTCGCCACGTCCTTCTGGAGTCTGAAAAGTTCGCTCTCCGAGTAACGTTTCTCGTTCTCGGCGTTCTGAAGGTCCTGCATCAGATGTACGTTCCTGTCCTCCAGGGTGACTATCTTCGCCTTCAGTTCCTCTATCTCGGAGTTCTCGGGCATATTCAACAGGACCTTTATTATCTCCATTTAAAAATAGGTTATCCTATCATTTTGGATAGTTGGTCCCGTTTGTCTTAACATCGGTGCGGCGCCGCCCTCACGGGCCCCGTCTTCGGTTGATGCGGCGTATCGGCATATGTGCCAGATGCGGAAATTCCATGTTCCGGGCCCTTTGCCGTACGGACCGTCCCGGCGGAACCTCCGGAAAGCAGCGCAGCATACGGGAAATCGGTCGTTCAGTTAGGTTTAATAATCGCAGTATCTATCGGAAAAGCATGATTTGCGAGATGTGCGGCAGGGAGGTCGAGACGACCCGCCCCATGATCGTCGAGGGGACGAAGCTCAATCTCTGTTTCGGATGTATGAAGTTCGGGGACGACTACAAGGCCCCGAGGGACGACAACGGTTCCACCATAACCGGCAATGCGGTCATCCAGCAGAGGCTGGAGAAGCGCGAGAGGCGCATGCAGACCAAGGACATCTACGCCGGCACCGCCTCTGTGGAGATCGTCGAGAACTATGGCGAGGTCATCCGCAACGCCCGTGTGAGGAAGGGCATGGACATGGATGCGTTCGCCAAGTCCATCAGCGAGAAGAAGGGAACCCTCGTCAAGATCGAGGCCCAGAACCTCATTCCCGACGACAAGCTCCTCGCCAAGCTGGAGAAGGCCCTCAACATCAAGCTGAAGGAGACCGTGCAGTCCGGCGGTCAGGTCAGCGGCGGAGGATCGTCCCAGGGGATGACCCTCGGCAACTTCATCAAGGTCGAGAAGAAGTAAACCTTTTCAGTTTTTCCCGGCGGAATCGGCGTACACTCTTTTCGCCAGTTCCGCCGTGTCCGCCCCGGAATCCCTCAGGATGAGAAGGGCCGCGACGGACGTATCCACACCCAGTTTCTTGCGCACGGCGTTGCATTCGGCGATGAACTTCCCTTTACTGTCCCAGCCGTATTGGGACGACATGGCGGCGAGTTCCGGGAATATGTCCGCGGAAGGAGCCTTGGGCTTCTCCTGTTTCGTCCCTTTTTTGGCGGCCTCGGCAGCCATTTTCTTCAGGGAATCCCCGGGACGGTAGGCCACCGGGACCTGTATCTGGGACATGTCCCTTCCGGGTTTGAGGTACCCGTTGGATCTGACCACGGCGCCGTCCTCCACGAGGAGGTTCACGAGTGCGGCCGCCTCCGCCGAGGACATCCACTTGACGTCCAGGGTGACGTACATCGTGAATTCCTTGACGGTCACGACGTCTTTCCCTATGCTGCGGAAGAACGCGGCCGCACATTCGCTCAGTTCATCGGTCATCGTCTACTTGCATCCCGAACGGCCTTATTTTACTTGCCCTTCGCGCGTACGCGCGTTATTAGTAGTTTTAACTAACATTAAAGGAAAGCTTTATAATCGACATCCGTGTACGCCGTTTCATTCAGTATGGTGGACCTTATGAAATACACTAGGTTTGAAAAAGCTAGGATCATCGGCTCCCGCGCGTTGCAGATCTCCTATGGCGCACCTGTCCTGGTCGACTATCCCAGGGATATGCTCGACCCCATCGACATCGCCATGCTGGAATTCGACAAGGACGTGATCCCGATCACGGTTGTCAAGAACTGAAAGAGGAATCCAAATGAGCGACAACGAAGACGTTCAGGTTATCGAAGGCGAACTCCTCGTCCCCGAGGATGTCTATCTCACCTCCGGTGTCCACATCGGAACCCAGTACAAGAGCGCAGACATGAAGGACTTCATCTACAAGGTCAGACAGGACGGACTCTATGTCCTGAATGTCAAGAAGACCGACGAGAGGATCAGGGCCGCTGCCCACTTCCTCGCCGGATTCGACCCCAAGAGGATCCTCGTGGCCTCCGCCAGGCAGTACGGACAGCGCCCCGCGAGGGAGTTCTCCAAAGCAATCGGAGCACCCGCATTCGCAGGCCGTTTCGTCCCCGGAACCCTCACCAACCCTATCAACCCCAGCTTCATGGAGCCCGACGTACTCGTGGTCACCGACCCCGCCGCCGACAAGCAGGCGCTCGCCGAGGCCATGAACCTCGGTATCCCCATCATCGCCATGTGCGACGCCAACAACGAGACCCGCAACGTCGATCTCGTCGTCCCCACCAACAACAAGGGAAGGCGCTCCCTGGCCTGCGTCTACTGGCTCCTCACCCGCGAGGTCCTCCTGGCCCGCGGAGACATCAAGAGCCCCGCAGACTTCAAGATGGAGATCGAGGACTTCGAGGCAAAGTACTGAGGGTCACGGCCCCTCCGGGGGCCCCCTCGGCGCCGCCGGCAAGTATTATTGCCGGCGGAACCCATTTCCGTTCCATGCGTACGCCTTATGTCGCAGGGACGTTCTATCCGTCCGACCCGTCCGCCCTGAGGCGGCAGATCGGACAGTGTTTCGCAGACGGTCCCGGCATGCCCGGGGACTGTACCGGCCGCAGGGAGATAGCCGCCGTATTGGCCCCCCACGCGGGTTATGCGTGTTCCGGAGCGTGTGCGGCGTATTCTTTCAAGGCCATCGCCGAAGACGGCCTTCCGGAGGCCTATGTCATCGTCGGCCCCGACCATTACGGGGTGCCGTACGGCGCCGTCATGTGCGGGGAGGATTACGCCACCCCTCTGGGACCCTGCAGGATCCACAGCGGGATCGCGGATAGGCTCAGGGAGTACATCCCCGACGATCCGCGCGCCCATATCCGGGAGCATTCGATAGAGGTCGAGGTGCCGTTCATCCAATACATCGATCCCGACGCGGAGATCGTGCCGGTGATAATGGGGAGGCAGGATATGCGCTCCGCCGAACATCTGGCACATTGCATAAAGACGGCCTGCGAAGGGTACGATGCGGTCGTAATCGCATCGAGCGATCTCGTGCATTACGTCCCCAAACCGTATGCCGATGCCGCAGACGCACGGTTCCTCGGAGCGGTCGCCTCAGGCGACGTGCCGGCCGTCTACGGCATCGTGGAGAGGGAGAACCTGTCCGTGTGCGGGTACGGCCCGACGGCGGTCGCCATGATGCTCTCGGGAGGGCGGAAGGAGATCCTCTGCCAGACGGACTCCTTCGAATCGCTGGGATACGGCGGCGGTTCGGTCGTAGGATACGGTTCCGCCGCGATGTATAGGGTTTGAAAAAAACCGGGAGGGCCGTCCCGGAGGGCGGCCCGGTTCCCGCTCAGATGAGTTTCAGGTACCTGAGGTTGGGTTCGTAGACGACGCCCTTGTCCATCAGGGTGTTGGTGATCTCCTCGAGTTCCATGCTCGAGATGCCCTCCTGTTCGGCCCTCCTCTCGAGGTCGTCGCGGGGTGCGCCCTTCCCTTCGGTGTCGAGTTCCTTCAGGAGGCCGAGTACGATCTGCTCCTTATCCTCGGACTCGTCGTCGGGTTCGGAACCGGATTCGAGGTCGATCTCCTCGGGGTTCTCCGACAGATCCTCGGGAAGACCCAGATCGATGTTTTTGTCGGGGAGCAGTTCCCTCAGGGCCGCCTGCACGGACTTCAGGAACGGGGTGGAATCGGGGGTGCCGTACACCTCGAGCGCCTTGCTTATGCCTTTCGCGGACAGTTCGGAGAATCCTTCGTTCCTGAGTCCGTCCTCGGTCTTGTCGAGGACGCCGGTGGCCTTCTTTATGTCGGTGAGCCTCTTCCATGTGGATTTGGCGGTGTCGAGCAGCCACTCCTTCTGGATGTTCTCGTCGATGGGGATGATCCTCTCGGGGCGGACGGATACGTAGGTCCTCATATCTTCGGTGGTGTAGGATTTCACCTTTCCGACGACCGCCACGAGGCAGGGGGTGTCGATATCGACCATGGCCGCAGCCGCTTCCGGCTGATATCTGCCGATGTTTATGTAGACGGTTCCGCTGGCCACATCTTGTATGCGTCCCCTCCACATGGGTTCGTCGGGCGTCCCGACGTTCTCCTTCTCGGTGAGGACCCCGGCCACGAGGACCCTGTTGATCATCGCGCCGAGCCTGCTGACCTGATAGGACGGCATCTTCTCCGCTTCGGCCTTTATTTCGAAGGATGCGGTGTTGAGTTCGGCGGAGAACACTCTCCATGCGGTCTCTCTGGTTCCTCCGCTCACATCGATCCCTCCACTTCGCTGTAGAGTTTCTCAGCTTCGGCCTGTATATCCGTATCGGATATCTCCGCCGAGTGCACTATCATCTGGGGTCCGAAATCGTCCGTCATGACGTTTCCCTTCACGGTGATCTTCTTGAGGATGAGGGCTCCGGCCATCCTGTTGAATACGGCCGACATGTCCCCTTTCTCCTTCGCCATCTCCTCGGCCTGCGCAAGGGTTATCCCGGTGATCTTCTCGGTCTCGGCCCTGCCTATGACCGCGCTTATGGCCCCGGTGCCGTCGTCGACGGTCGCCTTGAGTCTGAGGTCCATCACGGGTTCGATGTGTCCGTGTATGGTGCATTCCTCGGATATCACGGAACGGTTGCACTGGGGGCACCTCTTTATGAGGCCGCTCCCGCCCCTGAGGTCGACGACGGTCCCGGTGACCGCTATGTCGAGTCCTCCTCCGACCTTGACGATCTCGCCGATGGTCCTGAAGACGGTCCCGTCGGTGACTTCGCCGATGTCCTTCTCCGAGCGTTCCACCTCGGCCCCGTCGCCGAAATTCAGCTGGGGTATGCCTTTCCAGGAGCGGATGTATGCGTTGCTGACGTGTATCGTCTCGCCGTCTTTGAGTTCGAAGTCCTTCCATGCGGTGAACTGTATCTTCCCGGTGGAGTCGGCCATCATGCCGCCCCAAATGGTCTTCTCCTCGCCTCTGGAGTTGACTGTCCTGGAGGACACGTCGGAGATCCTTCCGGTGACGGTGCAGTTCCTGGTGCTCTCGGTGATGTCGCCGATGTTCATCTCCTCCGCGGGGGATCCGGCTCCGCGGGATACGCTGTCGAAGACGACCTCGCTGTTGGGTTCCACCTTCCCGCGGCTCCCCACGTTGAGCTGGACCTGGTCGCGCCATTTCTTGGTGTATGCGTTGCGGAATGTGTAGACGGCGCCCTTTTCGTATTCCCCGGATGCGCTCCAGATGGTGAACGGGACGGTGCCGGTGTCGTCTCCGGCGATGCCCGAGATGATCTCCTTGGAGACTCCCTTGGTGGTGATGGTCTTCTTTTCGACGAACACCATCTTGGCGATCACGGACACGCTCATCTCGGTGCCCTCGAGATCAGCGATCTTCTTGGTGACGCCGAGTCCCGCGGCGGCCGTGCCGGATGCGGTCTTGTTCCCGTATTTCTTTATAATCCCGCTTTTGGCGGTTTCCCCATCCACGTGGTACTGTTTGGTGTACTTCTCCACTTCCCCGCGGATGACGTTCGCGTCGACTTCCGTGCCGAGTGCGTCGAGGATCTCCCTGACGATCTGTTCGGTGTCCACATTCTGTTCTTCGCTCATACTCAGGCCTCTTTTTCGGTATTTTCTGTGAGGCAGTCATGCCTTCTCGCCCGCATTCCGCAGGCTGTGTTTCGCCATCGTCTGTGAGTATTTGATTCCTTGTGCTACTTGCAGCATCCGTTCGGACGATGTACGGGAAAACAGTCCCCGTCAGAACAGGGACATACCGTCGTCGGAGATGAACAGATTCCTCACGGAGGGCGTTCCCGCCGTGGGCGACGCGCATATGCTGGCACAGTATCCTTTGGGGGCTTCCAGCTCGTGGATGGTCCACCCCGGGCGTTCCAGTATGAATCCCGTGCGGCCGGCCTTCGCCACGGCGAACGAACCCCTGTCCGTGATGACCTTCCCGCCGAGTGCGCTGATATAGCTTTCCTTGCCGGTCCACATGCGGCACGCCGCGATCCTCTTCCACCTTCCGCTGTTGCTTATGATTGCGAGTTCGTCGTCCGTGAACATGAACGGGAATGACAGGACATCGAGTCCCGAAGCCCTTCTGATGTCCGCTCCCACGGGTTCGTCGGATACGGCTATGATGCAGTACGACCCGGAATGGGAGAGGCATATCCGGGGACCTTCGCGGAAGTATTTCCTCCCGCTGCGGTCGGTCTTCGCCTTCCCTTCGACGCCGTATTCGGCGCGGACGTATTCCGCCAGCAGACCTTCGCCTGCGGCGCGGGCCCTGTCTCCCGGGTCGCCGAGGGACAGCACTTCCATCGCCCAGCTCTTCTGGAGCACGGTGAGGGAATTCACAAGGATTCCCCCGTTGAGCAGGGGGGATATGTCGAGGAAGTAGCAGTCCAACACGCGCTACGGTACTCTTTTCACGATATTATCGTTTCGCCGACCATTATATTTAAAAAGGGGAAACCAATAAGCGGATATGGTTCCAAGGAAGAAGATTGAGGACATTCTGGACGGTTACGATCCGAGCAAAATCGCCATCGCGACCCTCTGCTCACATTCATCCTTGCAGATTTTCCACGGTGCGCGCAAGATGGGGTTCAGGACCATCGGTCTCGTCACCAAGAACAATCAGAAGATCTACGACGCATTCCCGCTGGCCAAACCCGACAGGTTCATCAGCTATTCCGATTACGACGACATGGAGGAGCGCGCGGGCGAACTCATCGACGAGAACGTCGTCCTCATCCCCCACGGTTCCTTCGTGGAATACATGGGCGCCAAGAAGTTCGAGGATTTCGCAGTGCCCTCGTACGGGAACCGCGCGGTGCTGAACTGGGAGTCGGACAGGGACAAGCAGAGGTCGTGGATCACGTCGGCCGGAGCGCCGATGCCCCGCCTCATAACCGACGCCCGCGAGATCAAAGACCCAGTCATGGTGAAATACCACGGCGCGAAAGGTGGCCGCGGGTTCTTTATCGCGAAGGACTACCCGGATTTCAAGATGGGCATCGACAACAGCCAGCCCTACACCATCCAGGAGTACTGTCTCGGAACCAGGTACTACCTCCATTTCTTCTACGACCCGCTCAAGTCCGACGGATACAGGATCAAACAGGGGGGATCCCTGGAACTTCTGTCCATCGACAGGCGCGACGAGTCCAACATCGACGAGATGTACAAGCTCGGCAGCATCGAGGATGCCAAGAGGCACGGCCTCTACCCGTCTTTCGTCGTCACCGGGAACACCCCCGTCGTGATCAGGGAATCCCTGCTCCCGAAGGCCTTCGAGATGGCGGAGAACATCGTCAACCGCTCCTACGAGCTCTTCGGAGGGATGTGGGGGCCGTTCTGCCTCGAGACCGTCGTCAACGACAAGCTGGAATTCAGGATCTTCGAGATCTCCACCAGGATCGTGGCCGGCACCAACCCGTTCATCAACGGTTCGCCCTACGCCGAGATGATCTACCCCGGCATGAGCACCGGCGCGAGGATGGCCATGGAGATCCGCGATGCCAACCGCGATGGGAAGCTGAAGGAACTCATCTCCTGAGCGCATCCGCGCAATGCGCGGATACGGGTCCTCCGAATAGACGATTGTACAGGAACACCCCTTTCAGGGCACCTTTTCAGGTACATTTGTCCGTTAGGACGGCCGCCGTTTCGCAATCTATATAATATGCGTCCCAGTTCTCTTGGGAGAAGGGGCCAACATGGTACGCTTTTCGCAGAGAATCCAGCAGATCCCGGCATCCGGGACGATCGCCATATCCAATCTTGTCAGTGAACTCAAGGCAGAGGGAGCGGATATCGTCTCGTTTTCCATGGGGGAGCCGGATTTCACCACCCCTGCCAACGTCGTCGGTGCCGCCAAGGCATCCCTCGACGCCGGATTCACCCATTACACCCCCAGCACCGGCATCCCCGCACTCAGGGAGGCCATCGCCGAGACCGTCAGGAGGGACAACGGCATAGACGCCGCACCCGCCAACGTGCTCGTGACCCCTACGAAGCAGGCCATCTTCATGACCGCACTGGCATATCTCGATCCCGGGGACGAGGTCATCCTTCCCGACCCCGGATGGGTCACCTACGAAGCGGTCATCAAGCTGTGCGGCGCCAAGCCAGTATTCGTCCCGCTCTCCTACGACGAAGGATTCATCCTCAGCCCCGAGAAGGTCGAGGCCGCCGTCACCCCGAAGACCAGGATGATCATCCTCAACACCCCCGCGAATCCCACCGGATGCGTCCTTCCCGAGGACACGGTCCGCGCCATCGCGGAGATCGCGGTGAAGCACGACCTCCTCGTCCTCGCCGACGAGATCTATGAGCACGTGATCTACTCTGGGAAGCACTTCTCCATGGCGTCCATACCCGGCATGATGGACAGGACCATCACGGTGTCCGGTCTCTCCAAGACCTACGCCATGACCGGATGGAGGGTCGGATGGGCCGTCTCGTCCGCGGAGAACATCAGGAACATCAACAAGCTGCAGACCCATTCCATCTCCTGCTGCGTATCCTTCGCGCAGGAAGGCGCGGTCGAGGCTCTCAGGGGCGACCAGCAGTCCATGCACGACATGGTGGCGCAGTTCAGGAAGAGGCGCGACCTCGCCTGCGACCTCCTCTCCGAGATTAAGGGATTGGAGTGCCAGAAGCCCGAGGGCGCATTCTATCTCTTCCCGAAGTTCGATGCGAAGATGTCCTCCGAGGAGCTCGCGAAGAAGATGCTGACGGAGGCCCACGTGGCCGTCACCCCTGGTTCGGCGTTCGGACCCCACGGGGAGGGATTCTTCAGGATCTCCTACGCCACCGGCGAGGACCAGATCCGCGAGGGATTCGACAGGATGAAGAAGTTCATGTCCGGGCTCTGACGGGTCCGGAAGACACCTCTCCTATATGCGCATCCACGCGCACGCGTTTGTACCCGCAAAGATAAAAATAAAGGTTGGAAGATAGCCGTTGCATTACGTCCAACTGAGGACTCAAAGGGATTCCAAATGAGCAGGAAATTATTCACAGTAGGCCCTGTGAACGTCTCGGACGACACTCTCAAGGCCATGGACAGGCCCATGATCACGCACAGGTCGAAGGAGTACAAGCAGCTCCACGCCGATATCGAGGAGAAGCTCCACAAGGTCCTCGGCACCGACAACGACATCTTCATGGTGGCCGGATCCGCCACCGTCCTCCTGGAAGGTTCGGCCAGGAACGCCATCGCGAAACATTCCCTCGGACTCACGTCCGGATCCTTCGGCGAGAGGTCCATCGAGGTCGCCGCATCCAACGGGAAGCAGGTCGACGTCGTGAAGGTCCCCATGGGGAAGGCCGTCAAACCCGCCGACATCGAGGGCAAGGTCACGAAGGACATCGAGGCCGTCCACTGGGTCAGCAACGAGTCCTCCACCGGAGTCTACTGCGACTCCGTTGCCCTCGCGAAGGAGGTCAGGGACCAGAATCCCGATGCCCTCGTAATGATCGATGCCGTCACCTCCATGTTCGCCATGGACCTGAAATTCAGGGACGTGCAGCCCGATTCCGTCGTATTCGGCACCCAGAAGGCCCTCGCCCTTCCTCCCGGACTCGCATTCGTCGTCGTGTCCCCCGAGCTCATGAAGAAGTCGGAGAAGATGGAGAACAAGGGATTCTACACCGATTACGTCAAGCTCAAGGAGAAGAACGACGAGAACTACGCCCTCACCACTCCCCCCGTATCCCTCATGTACGGTGTGGACTACCAGCTCGACAAGATGCTGAAGGAGGGCATGGCCACCCGTTACAGAAGGCATCACGAGATGGCCGACATGGTCCGCAGGTGGGCGGACGAGAAGATGCAGGGCGTCTTCCCCGAGGAAGGCTACCGCTCCGACACCATCGGCGTCATAAAGAGGGGCGACCTGGACTTCGACAAATTCCATTCCATCATCAAATCCAAGGGGATGGAGATCTCCAACGGATACGGTGACATCAAGAAGAGCACCTTCAGGATCGGCCACATGGGCGACCTCACGAAGGACGACATCGCGCAGCTCCTGTCCGTCATGGACGGGGCCCTCGAGGAGATGAAGCAGTAAATGGCAAAGATTCTTGTTTCCGACAAACTCAGCAAAGACGGTCTAGATATCCTCGAGGCGTCCGGCATCCCCGTGGTCATGAAGCCCGGGATGACGGAGGACGAGCTCTGCAAGGAGATCGCGGATTACGATGCACTCATCATCAGATCCGGCACCAAGGTGACCAGAAAAGTCATCGACGCGGCCAAGAAACTCCGCGTCATCGGACGCGCCGGGGTCGGTGTCGACAACGTCGACATCCCCTATGCGACCGAGAAGGGTATCCTTATCATGAACACCCCCACCGCGAACATCCTGTCCGCAGCGGAGCACACCTGCGCCATGATCCTTTCGATGGCCAGGAATATCCCCTTCGCCCACTCGTCCATGCACGAGGGCAAGTGGGACAGATCCAAATTCACCGGTGTCGAGCTCAACGGAAAGGTCCTCGGTATCATCGGCGTCGGCCGTGTCGGAGGAGAGGTGGCCAAGAGGCTCAAGCCCTTCAACATGACCATGATCGGATACGACCCCTTCCTTCCGAAGGAGGTCGCCGACGAGATCGGAGTCAGGCTCACCACCCTCGAGGAGGTCATCTCCACCGCCGACTTCATGACCATCCACACCCCGCTCCTGCCGTCCACCCGCAACATGATCTCGCTGGAGCAGTTCAAGATGATGAAGCCCACCGCGAGGCTCGCCAACGTGGCCCGCGGAGGCATCGTGAACGAGGAGGACCTCTACACCGCCCTTCACGATCACATCATCGCCGGCGCGGCGTTCGACGTATGGTGCAACGAACCCCTCACCGACGAGGAGAAGAAGCTCCTGGAGCTCGACAACCTCGTCACCACCCCCCACCTCGGCGCAAGCACCGTGGAGGCCCAGGAGAGGGTCGCCGTCGACATCGCACACTCCGCCGTCAAATATCTGAAGGACGGCATAATCACCAACGCCATCAACGCGCCCCGCGGAAAACTCACCCCCGAGACCGCGCCTTACGTGCCTCTCGCGGAGTCCATGGGTACCTTCGTCCACCAGATCAACGGCAGCCGCCCCATCGGGGAGATGGAGGTCATCTACTACGGAGGCCTCGCGGCGATGGACAGCAAGATCCTCACCGTCTCCGCGGTGAAGGGACTCATCAAAGGCATCGTCGGCGTCGACGGGGCCAACATCATCAACGCGCTCCCCGTGGCGAAGTCCAAGGGCATCGACGTGAAGGAGTCCAAGACGGACAAGGCCACCAGCTACGCCAACATGATCGAGGTCAGGATAAAGTCCGAAGGAAAGGAGTCCGCCGTCCGCGGAACCGTCTTCGGAGAGGAGCCCAGGATCGTCAACTACGACGGATATGCGTTCAACGTCCCCCTGGCAGGGAACATGCTCTTCATCACCTACAAGGACGAGACCGGCGTCGTCGGCAAGGTCGGCGGCGTGCTCGGAGCCGAGAACATCGACATCCAGCAGATGGCCGTCTCCGTCAAGAAGGATTCCGACAGGGCGATGATGGTCCTCATCATCGGCAAGGCCGCCGGAGCGGACCTCGTGGACAGGATCGCCGCAGCCGTCGGCGGAGAGGCGAAGTTCGTGGAACTTTCGGGCAACTGACGGGTGTGCACATGATCACCGTAGACAACCTGACACTCGCCATCGAGAACAGCATCGATGACGGCAACGGTCTGTCCAGGGAGGAGGCGTACGACCTCGCCCAGCATGTCCTGAATTTCTTCGGCTACTCCGACAGGATTATCGACAACGTCCTCGAGCCAGAGGACCGCGACGCATTCTACATGATGGAGGACGCCGGCATCCTCTTCACCGAGAGGGAGGAGATCACCCTTTACGACGGCCGCGAGTGGAGGATCCACTACTGGCTCTTCAACAGGGACAGGATCAACACCCTCATGGACCAGAAGCCGAAGGCCAGAAGACACATCGACGAGACCGAATCGATCTATAAGACCGCAGTCACCGACGATATGTGGGCCTGCAGGAAAAAGACAGATGAGTGATCTTTTCCCGTATCCCCGCAGACCCGGTCAGGACAGCATGGTCCGCCTCATCAGGGATTCCGTCAGAGGCGGGCGCTGCGCGGTCCTCGAATCGGGTACGGGGACGGGGAAGACCTCGGTCTCTTTGGCCGGCGCCCTCGAGGGCGTCGCCGGCACCCAGCGCAAGATCGTTTTCCTTACGCGCACGAAGTCCCAGCAGAGGCAGGTTTCCGCCGAGGCGAGGGCCATAGGCGCTCTCACCGACGTCATATGCGTGTCCGTCCAGGGACGCGGCCCGTCCACCTGTCCGATGATGCTGTCCGACCGCGACCTCTCGGACGGCACCCCCGAGGAGCTCTCCAAACTGTGCGCGGAGCTGAAGAAGGGCACGGGCCCCGCAGGGAAGTGCAGATATTACGAGGATATCGGCAGTTCCGACTTGGAGGCCGCCATATCGTTCATACGTGCCAGCCATCCGGAGCCAGAGGAATTCAGGGAATTCTGCGCCGCCCGCGGCATCTGTCCCTACGAGACTGCGAAGAAACTGCTGCCTTATGCGAACGTCGTCTGCGCCCCCTATGCCTTCTTCTTCGTCCCCGCCATAAAGAACCATTTCCTTCAGTGGATGGGCGTCTCGGACCGCGATATCGCCGTCATAGTGGACGAAGCCCACAACCTCCCTTCGTATCTCCGCGGCATAATGACCTGCCGCTGCACCGCGCGTTTCCTGGATATGGCCGACGCGGAGGCCGGGAAATACGGGGATCCGCAGCTGGTGGAGGACATCTCCTGCAGGGACGTCATCCAGATGATGAGGGACATCCTGGATTCCGCGGTGAAGGAGTATCTGAAACGCGAGAACGACCTCATCCCTCCCGACTATCTCTCGGAGGAGATGATGACACGCCTGGGTATGACGTCGTCGGCCATCCGCGACGTCGTGATGAGACTGGCGGACGTCGGGATCTCGATCGAGGAGGAGAAGAAATCCAAACGCAAACTGCCCCGTTCCCACCTGTCGTCCCTGGCGGGATTCATCCAGGAATGGTCCATGTACGACAGCCATTCCCACGTGTTCCTGGTGTCCGGGGGAGACAACCCCGCGCTGGAGGCGTACTGCCTCGATCCCAGGGATGCGGCGGAACCTCTGAACACATGTCTTTCCTCGGTCTGCATGTCTGGCACATTGTCTCCGCTGGACAGTTTCACCGGCGAACTGGGGCTCCGCGACCCCGTCTCGGCCGTCTTTCCGTCGCCGTTTCCGAAGGAGAATCTCAGAACGGTCTACGTGAACGACGTGTCCACGAAGTATTCCGAGGTCAACAGCGGCGACGGCACATATGAGAGACTGAAGGAGTACGTCATCGGCATAATCGGCGCCGCGGACCGCAACGCGGCGGTGTTCTTCCCCTCCTACGGACTCATGGAGAGATTCATAGGCGACGGCGTTCCCGACGCTTTCGGGAAGGACGTCTATTTCGAGAGGAGAGGGATGCCGCAGTCCGAACTCATGGAACAGATCTCCGATTTCCGCTGCAGGGACGGTGCGGTCCTCTTCGCGGTCACCGGAGGGCGGGTCAGCGAAGGTCTGGACTTCCCCGGGAAGGAGCTGGAGGTGGCGGTGATCGTCGGGATCCCGTATGCGCATCCGTCCGCCAAACAGGACGCACTGATAAGATACTGTCAGAACCGTTTCGGAGACGGATGGAACACGGCGGTGAATATCCCTGCGGTCAGGAAGATGAGACAGGCGATAGGAAGACTCATCAGATCGGAGAACGACCGCGGCATAGCGGTGATCCTGGACCGGAGGGCGGGAACGCTGAACGGCCTGGATGCCGAGCTTACAGATGACCCAGTATCCGAAGTGCGCAGATTTTTCCAATCCTCTTAAATAGAGCGGGGCGGATAGGGCGGGCTATGGCAATAGCCGTTGATGAGGAAGTCAGACAGATGATCATGCGTGAGAAACAGGACTACCGCGTCTGTACGGCATGCATGGGTCCGGCCCTCGTACCGACGGCTGTGAAGCAGCCCAAGGCATCCGATGTGCAGATACAGGTCGGAGACAACATCCTCTACATATCGCGCGTGCAGGCGCCCTACCTCGACAGAGTGTCCATGGATATGCTGTACGACGAGGACGAGATCGATTCCTGTCCCGCATTCTACAGTTATTCCGAGCACAAGAGGTCCGGAAGCTACTGAAAAGTTCAGGAGACCCTTTCCGCTTTCTCTGCGGAGATCTCCGCCAGTTTCCCGATGTCGCAGGCATCGTAATACTGCTGGGTCTTTGCGATATCGGCCTCGGTGACGACTTTCTTGGGGAGTGCGGTGCATCCGACCGCGGGCATATTCGAGATGTCGAACGTCCCTATTCTCTGGGCGATGTCGATGATCTCCTGCTTGTCGTAACCGATAAGCGGTCTGAGGATCGTGAAGTCCACCCCTTTGATCTCGGAGCGGATGTTGAGAAGGGTCTGCGACGCCACCTGTCCGAGGGAATCGCCCATGACGATGGCCTCGGCTCCGAGTTTCTGGCACAGTTTCTTCGCCGTCAGCTGCATGGCGTGTTTGCAGAGGACGCATTGGTAGAGACGGTCGGAGTTGTCCGATATGGCCTTCTGGGTGGCCCCGTGGGGTGCTATGTAGAGGGGGAAGTCCTTTCCCGTTTCCTCCCTTATGCGCTGTGCCAGCATCTTCGCGCGTTCGACCGGGCGGTCGTCCGCATAGGGACGGTTGTCCATATGGAGAAGTATGATGTCGGCGCCCGCCTCGGACATGATGTAGGCGGCCACGGGGGAGTCGATGCCCCCGGACATGAGGCATACGGCCTTCATGTGTTGATCCTTCCGTACTCCATCCCGCCGAGATAATCATCGGAGGACTGGTACTCCTCGCCCTCGTTCATCATGGCATACAGCGCCTTGATGAATTCGCGGAGCTCCTTCACCTCGCCCCTGAGGGTCTTGACCTCCATGCGGAGGTCGTTCAGTTCCCTGGCCTCCGGGTCGGTCATATCTTCACGTCCCCGTAGTCATCCGCCAGTTTCCTGGGCTGGGAGCGCTTGCACTTGGGGCAGAACAGGTTGTTTTTCCCTTTCCTCTCCAGTTCCGTCTTGCACAGGCCGCAGAGGGCGCGAACGACTCCCAAATGGGCGTCCTTGGTGGTAAGCTGGAGCGACGGTTTCGTTCCGATGACGCGGGCGCGGATGAGATCCCCTTTCCTGACCTCGTTGCTGACGGTGTCGGTGTAATCGGGGGAGATCTTGGATACATGGAGGGTTCCGTCCGTACTGCTGGCTATCGCCCTCATGTTTCCCTCGGCCACGAGGGCGGTGGCGGTGGCCATAGTCTTCCTCGTGTCGCCGATGACGGCGTAGATTATGTCGCCCTCCTTCAGGATGTTGGGAGGATTGTAGGAAATTACTCTGGCGATGCTCTCGCTGTCGTCGAGCACAAGCGTCCCCGCCTGGGATGCGTAGATCTTTCCGTTCCTGACGTAGGTGCCCTCGGAGGCGACGTACTCTTCTTCGACTGCAATCTCGTCTCCCGGAAGAACCTGTCTGTCGGTCATGATGATTCACCTGAAATTGTCATTCTATAAGAACGGCGGCTATTTCCACCGTTTGTTTCGTCTTCGTATGGAATGAGAATGTATGCGGGATTTCGTACTTATATATTTTATAAGAAGAAAGACGGCGCCCTTTTTCGCCGACGTATTCCTTCAGGAAGTCCAGCGTGTTCGCCATGTGTATGGAGTAGACCTTCTCGGCCGATTCCATCGCTTTGTCGAGGAACGGACGGTCCGCATTGCGCTTCTGGCTCCCGAACGGCGGATTCATCAGGACGGTGTCGGCCCCTTCCTCCACATCCCGTATGTCCGACTGTCTGAAGACGATGTCCGCGCCGAACTCTTCTGCACATTTCCTCGCCTGGCACAGTGCCTTTTCGGAGATGTCGTAACCTACGGTCATCCCTGCGCCCATGAGCCACGCGGCTATCGAGAACATGCCCGTGCCGCATCCCAGATCCAGGACCTTCATCCCGCCGATGTCCCCGTTCATGTATGCCCCGAACACGATGTCGGCGGCCACCGATGCGGGGGTCGGATACTGCTCCAGGGATGCGTCTGGGTCATCGAACTTCGGCACCTTCTCGAGAGCGATCTCGAGATCCTTCTTCCTCATCACGGCGGACCTATCGGCAGAGATGGTTATATTTGATTCTCCTGCGGAGATGCTTTCGGACCGCATCTCCCGTCCTTTTTCCCGCATTCCGGACGGTTTGCGGGATAATGCCGGTCCGGCTCTGACGATTGATTTATCTATCTTATTACGATACGAATTCAATGTTGCACAAACGCACGAAACGTTTGGGGGCATTAAACTGGTAAAAATCAAGAGAGCAATCATCAGCGTTTCCGACAAGACGGGCATAGTAGATTTTGCAAAGCAGCTCGCCTCCATGGGCGTGGAGATCATCTCCACCGGCGGAACATACAAGCTTCTGAACGACAACGGCGTCAAGGTGTCGGAGGTATCCGACGTCACCGGCTTCCCCGAGATGCTGGATGGCCGCGTCAAGACCCTCCACCCCAACATCCACGCAGGACTTCTGGCACGCAGGGATGTGCCGGAGCACATGAAGGCCATTAAAGAGATGAAGATCGCACCCATCGACATGGTCGTCGTCAACCTCTACCCCTTCAAGCAGACTGTTCTCAAGGAAGGCGTTACTTTCGAAGACATCGTCGAGAACATCGATATCGGCGGCCCTTCCATGATCCGCGCCGCCGCCAAGAACTACAAGTCCGTGGCGGTCCTCACCAGTCCCGACCAGTACGAGATGGTCATCGGCAACATGATCGCCAAGGACGGGGAGCTCGACGAGAAGATCCTCGGCAGGCTCATGGCACAGGCGTTCACGGTCACCGCCAACTACGATGCGATGATCGCCGCCAAGATGAACCCCATCCTCGGGAAGGATATGTTCCCGTCCTCCTGGCCCCAGCCCACCGAGAAGATGTGGGACCTCAGGTACGGAGAGAATCCCAACCAGAAGGCCGCATATTATGCCGACCCCTTCACTGCCGGCGTCACCATATCGAAATCCAAGATCCTCCACGGGAAGGAGCTCTCTTACAACAACATCATCGACATGGACAAGGCCATTGACATCGTCATGGACTTCGAGAGGCCCACCGCTGTCGTCATGAAGCACACCAACCCCTGCGGACTCGCCAGCGATGAGACTATTTCGAAGGCGTTCAGGACCGCTTACGATGTGGATCCTCTGTCTGCCTTCGGATGTGTCATCGCCCTCAACAGGCCCTGCGACGTCGAGACCGCCAAAATGATCCACGAGTATTTCGTCGAGGTCGTCGTCGCCCCCAGCTTCGAGCTCGGAGCCCTCGAGGTTCTCAAACTCAAGAAGAACATCCGCCTCGTCGAGACCGGAATGCCCATCGGGCCCAAGTACCGCGTCAGGGAGATGAAGACCAAGAGGACCCAGGGCGGCCTTCTCGTTCAGACGGACGAGGATGTGGCTATCGACCCCAAGAACCTCAGGGTCGTCACCAAGCGCGCCCCCACCGAGGAGGAGGTGCATTCTCTCCTGTTCGCCTGGAAGCTCGCCAAGCACGTCATGTCCAACGCGGTCGTGTATGTCAGGGGAGAGCACGCCGTCGGGATCGGTGCGGGTCAGATGAGCCGTGTCGATTCCGCGAAGATCGCCTCCTTCAAGGCCAACGAGCCCACCCAGGGATGCGTCATGGCCTCCGATGCCTTCTTCCCCTTCAGGGATGCCGTGGATGCCGCCGCAGAGGCCGGAATCACCGCCATCATCCAGCCGGGAGGAAGCATAAGGGACCAGGAGTCCATCGATGCGGCCAACGAGGCCAACATCGCCATGGTCTTCACCGGATGCCGTGTCTTCAGGCACAGCTGACCTAAATTGTAAAAGCGGGGGCCGGGCCCCCGCATCATTATTTTTTGAAAAATTCAGTCGTCGTTCGGGCCGGGTCCCGGTTCGGGCTCCGCCTTGCAGACTTCTTCGGGGACGATGGGTTTCCCTTCGGCCCTTCTCTTCATATGGCCGCCCGGTCCGCCTCTGGCGAGGTATGCCTTCTCCACGCACTCGGGGCTGTCGCACAGGAAGGCGGCGAAGACCACCTGCGTACAGGTCTTTCCGCAGTATTCGCATTTATACTGACTGAAGTCCAACATATTTCGGGAATGGACGACCGGATAGATAGTGATTACTCGACATCCATGGAGAAATGGGTCGCCTTCACGGAGTGCGTGAGCGCTCCGATGGATACTATGTCGGCGCATCCCGCATAATCGGCAGCAGTCTCGGGGGTGATGTTCCCGGACGCTTCCACGAGGATGTCGGGATTGATCTTCCTCAGGTCCTCCCTGAGCCGTTTTATGTCGGCGGGGCTGAAGTGATCGCCCATGACGATGTCCGCGCCGCTTTCGGCCGCTTTGATACCCTCTTCATGGTCCAGTACTTCGATCTCCACGGGGATGCCTTCCGGCACATCCTTCACGGATGCGCATACCGCATCGATGCCCCCTGCGGCCGCGATATGGTTGTCTTTGACCATGACCATGTCGTAGAGTCCCATCCTGTGGGGCCATCCGCCCCCGAGAGCTATGGCCTTCTTCTCGAAATACCTGAATCCCGGAGTGGTCTTCCTGGATCCCGCAATCTTCAGGTCTGGGTCTTTCGCATGGACCTTTTCGCATACGGCATGGGTCATTTCCGCGATGCCGCTCATCCTCATCAGAAAATTGAGAGCGGTACGCTCGCAGGTCATGAGTGATCTCAGAGGTCCGGAGGCCTCCATGACCACGGTCCCTTTCTCCACCCGGTCCCCGTCCTTCGCGAACATGCGGCATTTTACGCCCATGATCGAGAAGACGGTGGCCGCCTCGTCGAGTCCCGCTACTACGGAATCGGACTCGCACGTGATGACGGCCCTGCCGTCCCTGTCCGGGAGGAACGTCTGCGAGGTGATGTCCCCGCTTCCGACATCTTCCTCGAGGAAGGGACGGAGGTCGGGCGCTCTCATATGTCCAGCTCGAAGGGCACGTTGGGCTGCGGGAGGATGACGTTGTAGTCCTCCAGGTCCGGCAGGAACAGCTCCCTGGTCTCGGAGTGCATGATGATGACGTTCTCGGGGTCGCAGTCCCTGATGAACTGGACGATCTGGTCGTGGCCGGCGTGTGCGGAGAAGTCGAACTTCTGGACCTCGCAGGCGACCTTGACGACCTCTCCGTCGAGGTTGATGCAGCCCTGCTCCATGAGCATCCTCCCGTTGGTGTCGTCCGCCTGATATCCGACCAGGAGGATGGCGTTCTTCGGGTTGTCCTTGAGGGTCCTGAGGTACGTCAGGACGGGTCCTCCGTCCAGCATTCCTCCGGTGGTGACGATAATCTGTCCCTCCACGGCCTTCTTCCTGGATCCGTTGTTCCTGATCTCATTGAAGGTCCTCTTGGCGGCCTTCAGGGACTTGGCGTTGCGGATGTATTCGGGATAGTCCAGGAACAGGTTGGTGACGGATCTTCCCATTCCGTCCACCCACATCTCGTATCCGAGGTTCTTCAGGAGGAGCATGATCTCCTGGGTCCTTCCGACGGCGAAGCAGGGGATGATGACGATGCCTCCCCTGTCGATGACCTCGTCGATCTTGGCGATGAACGCGTTGATGGTGTCCTCCTTCGGGGGGTGGTTCCTTCCGCCGTAGGTTCCCTCGATGAAGAGATTCTTGCAGTCGCGGGGCCTCGCTCCGAGGACCAGTTTCTGGTCTTCGGTGTGGATGTCCCCGGTGTACAGGGTGTTGCTGTCCGCCTTGAATTCGAACATGGATGCTCCGGGGACGTGTCCGGCGGAGTGGAGGGTGACGTCGATGTTCCCGAGTTCGATGGTGTCCTCGAATGCGAGGGGGACGACGTGTTTCATGGTCCTCTCGATGTCCTGCTGGGTGTAGGGGATGGGGTATCCCTCGGCCTTGGCGATCTTCAGGCTGTCATACATCATGAGTTCGGAGATCTCCGCGCTCAGAGGGGTGGTGAACAGCTCGCAGTTCTGTTTTCCGCAGACCGCAGGCACCATTCCGCAGTGGTCCAGGTGGCTGTGGGTGAGGAACATGTGGTCGATCTTCCCGGGGACGGGGAGAGGGTATTCCGGAGGCTTGGTGGGGCTGACGCCGTACTCCATGAGCATGGTCTTTCCGTCGCCTTCCATGGTCATAGCCATGCGTCCGACCATGTCGGCGCCGCCTAAGAAGTTGAATTTCATTTTCATTCGGTTTACGCTCCTTGTGCCCTTGCGGGCGTATTTGTGAATAGAAGCCGGGCGGGCTTCTGAGACTGTGATGTGCGGGACTGGTCGGCAGGACCGTCCCCAATGTCTCTGCATTAGTCGCTCTTATTATATTAACCTTTTAAAATGAGGAAATTTCGGAGTGCATTCGGGTTCGGAAAACCGTCAGGACATATCTTCCGAAAGGGATGAATGTGCCAGACATTTACAATAAGTCTCGAGGTATACTCATTTCCGTAATGTTCCAGATGCCGGAAACGCTGAATTTTCGTTTCCGATATCTGAAAAAGAGCCTCATATGTTGGTTCTTTTTACAAGGGCGCCGGGGGTCGGAAACAATGAGTATATATCTTAAAAACCGATTGGCTGGGTATGAATGGTTGGACTAAGGCGTTCGGCATTGTGATTCTCTTTGCCGCAGCCGTTTTCTTGTTTGCCGTTGCAATGGCAAAAACCGATGGAATGGCCATCGCATCGATATCTCTGGACACTTTCCTCGCTGACGAGACATATGAGAAATGCACCAAGCTGGCGGGCGGTCTCGTCGCCATCGGGGGTATATGTTCGATAGCCGCCGGATCGAAATACAGATCCGCGTTCGTGTGCGTTCTCGGCGCACTCGTGGCGCTCATCGGGGCCTCGTTCCTTATGGTGGCCACCGGAAACATCGATTTCTCCGAGAAGAACGTCGACATCTTCCTGGGATCCCTCTTCGGAATCACCGCTCTCGTGGGAATCTCCTATGCCACGTCCAGGAAGAGTGCCTTTGGATTCATCATATTCGTCATCCTCTTCCTTCTCGCCATTGTTTTCAAGGGCGAGGATTTCGACGGGAAGATCATTTCTTTCGCCGGACACGGATTCCCCCTCTACTGCTTCAGTTCCGAGATGTTCATGCCGATCCTCGGAATGCTCATCGCATTCTTCGTCGGAGTATACTTCGTCGTCTGCTCGATGAGGGACACCAAGGACGCCAAGAAGAAGGCAGCAGCAGCCGCCGAAGAGGAGTCCGCCGAGGAGGTTACTGAAGAAGCTCCTGCCGAGGAGACCGCTGAGGAGGTCGCCGCCGAAGAAGCTCCTGCTGAAGAGGCACCCGCAGAGGCCGCAGCCGGAGTTGCCGCAGAGGCCGTTGCTGCCGAGGAAACCGCCGAGGAGACTCCTGCCGAGGAGACCCCCGCAGAAACTGCAGTCGAGGAGACTCCCGCCGAGGAAGTCGCCACCGAAGAGGCACCTGCTGAAGAAGCACCTGCCGAGGAGATCCCCGCAGAAGCCGTCGCCGCAGTCGCTGTCGGAGTTGCCGCCGAGGAAGCCCCTGCCGAGGAGGAGGTTCCTGCTCTGCCCGCGATCAAGAGTTCCCAGGATGCCGCCGCGGCCGCCGCCGCAGTCAGGGCCGAGAACGAGGAGAGGCTGTCCGACGAGGCCACCGAAGACGGAGAGAACATCCCCGAGGAAGAAGCTCCCGCCGAAGATGAAGAGGAGATGCTGTCCCTCGAGGATCTGGGTCTTGAGCCCGACACTCCCGAGACCTTCGTCAGGAGGGCCGCATGGAACAAGGGTCTCCGCTGCAGGAGGGACTACGGTAAGCACAAGATCCCTGTGGCTTTCGTCAAGGGTAAGGTTGCGGTTTTCGTCGACAAGGGCGAGCCTGTGACTTCCAAGGACGAGGTGCTCGCGAAGGAAGGATGGACCGTCTTCCACTTCCCCGAGGCCGACATCGTCGACGGTGCCGCCGAGGCCGAGATCGTCGCCAAGGCGGTCAAGGAGAACCTCAAGGCCAGCAAGAAGAAGCGCAAGACCACCAAGCGCTGATTCCATTCCGGGGCGTAAGCCCCGGATCCAAACCATTTGCGCAGGGCGGACGTGTTCGTATGGGTGACGGAGGATCGTATTCGGAGAAGCCGGTCAGCGACTCCACGACCGACACCGTGGAACGTCCGGCCGTATGCAGGGACGGTATGCGCACCCCGTACGATGCGATCTTCGACCGCGAGAACCTCGTAAGGAAAGCACGCCGCCGCAACGGTACGGATGTCCGTCCGTAATCCTTTCTTTTTTACTCTCTAAAAATATTAATAGGCTGACCCAGTTGTCTGCACAAATAACAGAGGCTGATAAGTTTGTTTTGCCCTGAATGCGGCTCTATGATGTTCCCCAGAGAAGGAAAGTACAGGTGCGCTGGCTGCGGACACGAAGAAGATGTGACCGGAAAGGCGCAGGTTTACAAGACCGATTCTCAGAACAAGGAGATGACCATAATCTCCGAGAACGATGCTACTCTTCCGAAGACCCGCATCACATGTCCCGAGTGCGGACATACAGAGGCATACTACGTCATCAGGCAGACCCGCGCCGCGGATGAGCCTGAGACCATGTTCTACCGCTGCTGCAAGTGCAACCACACGTGGAGACAGAACTGACCTCTGATTGGGAGAGAGATAGGATGTTCAAGGCAGAGATCAAATCGGATACCCTGAAAGGTATCGTCTACGTCGTTTCGACGCTGGTAGACGAAGTCAAATTCACGATACACCCCGATTCGCTTTCCCTGAAAGCGATCGACCCGGCCCATGTCGCCATGCTCGACATAACCGTGAGCAAGGACGCTTTCGAGAGCTACTCTGCCGATGAATGCGAGATCGGACTCGACCTCGACAAGGTGAAATCGGTCCTCAAGCTCTCCGGTCCCGGGGACATCATCGTCATGGAGCACGACCCCGACCAGGGAAGGCTCACGTTCAGGATCGGGAACATCACCAGGCGCATGAGTCTGGTGGACACCGGCAGCATGAACGACCCCAAGGTGCCGCAGATCGCCCTCTCCACCGATGTGAAGGTGAAGATCGACCACCTCAAGAAGGGAATAAGCGCCGCGGAATCCATCTCCGACCACATCTCTCTGGAGGCGGACCCGGAGGGATTCGAGCTCGTCTGCGAAGGAAACACCGACCTCGCAAGCCTCAGACTTCCCGTTTCGGAACTCGAGGGACTGAAATCCGAGACCCGGGTGAGCAGCCTCTACCCCCTCGATTATTTCTCCAATATCGTCAAGGTGATCCCCGCCGGAACCGTCGTGGACGTCCAGCTGGACAACGACTATCCCGTGAAGATACTCTTCTCTCTGGCGAACGGCAAGGCCGATGTCGTGTACTTCCTGGCACCCAGAATCGAAAGCGACTGAGGGGCGAGAGATGAGCGAGATAAGCATCGGAGAGCTTCAGAACATTGCGAACAGGCTCAGGCTGGACGTCATCGAGATGACCACCGCCGCCCGGTCGGGACACCCCGGAGGATCCCTTTCCTCGGCCGACCTCATGGCCGCGCTGTACTTCAGGATCATGAACATCGATCCCGAGAACCCGTACATGGAGGACAGGGACAGGTTCATTCTTTCCAAAGGGCATGCTGCGCCGGTACTCTACGCCGCCCTCGCGGAGAGGGGATATTTCCCGACGGACGAACTCAAGACACTCAGGAAACTCGGTTCCAGACTCCAGGGGCACCCCGCATATCACGATGTTCCCGGAGTCGAGGTCACCACCGGGTCCCTCGGACAGGGGCTCAGTATGGCATGCGGGATGGCCCTCGCCGGAAAGGCGGATTCCAAGGACTACCGCGTCTACTGCCTTATGGGTGACGGAGAACTCCAGGAGGGTCAGAACTGGGAGGCGGCAATGTTCGCCCACAGGTATGGACTCTGCAATTTGATAGGGTTCGTCGACCGCAACCGCCTGCAGATCTGTGGGAACACGGAGGAGGTCATGTCGCTCGACCCCCTGCCGGAGAAATTCAGGGCGTTCGGATGGAACGTCATAATCATCGACGGGCACGACATCCGTCAGATCGTGGACGCATGCGAGAAGGCCGCCAGGTCCAGGAAGAACCCGACGGTCGTCATCATGAACACCGTGAAAGGCAAAGGCGTCTCCTTCATGGAGAACAACGCCGACTTCCACGGGAAGTCCTGCAATCCCGAGGAGTATGCGAAGGCCGTCGCAGAACTCAAGGCGGTGATACAGTGACCGGGGAGAGACTCGCACAGCGTTCGTACTACGGAAAGGCCCTCGCGGACCTGGCCGGGAAGAACGGAAACATCTTCGTCCTCGATGCGGATCTCGCGGGATCCACCAAGACCGGGAATTTCAAGAAGGCCGCTCCCGAGAGATTCGTCGAGGTCGGCATCGCGGAAGCCAACATGATCGGTGTCGCCGCAGGCCTCGCCGCCTCCGGGAAGACCGCATTCGCATCCACATTCGGAGTGTTCGCCAGCGGAAGATGCTGGGAGCAGATCAGGATGGCCGTCGCATACCCCAGGATGAACGTCAAGATCGTCGCCACCCACTGCGGACTCTCCGTCGGTCCCGACGGAGCCACCCATCAGGCTCTGGAGGACATCTCCATAATGCGTTCGCTCCCGAACATGACGGTCATCGTACCCTGCGATGCCTACGAGGCATACGCGGCCACCATCGCACTCGCCGAGACCGACGGTCCCGCCTATATGAGGATGGGCCGTTCCGAGTTCCCCGTCATTATGCCCCAGGACTGCGTTTTCCGTATCGGGAAGGCCGCTGTCATGAAGGAAGGGGCAGATGTATCCCTCATCGCATGCGGACAGATGGTCGGCACCGCACTCGAGGCCGCAGAGATGCTTGCGGCCGAAGGGATAAGCGCCGAAGTCATCAACATGTCCACCATAAAACCTCTGGACGAGGAGGCCGTGAAGGCCACCGCATCCAAGACCGGGGCCGTCGTGACGGTGGAGGAGCACAGCATAATCGGAGGGCTCGGTTCCGCCGTTGCGGAATGCCTCTCCGAATCTATTCCGACGCCCATGGTGCGTGTCGGTGTCCGCGACACCTTCGGGGAATCCGGAGAAGCGGACGAACTGCTGGAGAAGTACGGACTGACCCCCGCCGCAGTGGCGGAGGCCGCCAAGAATGCAATTTCGAAAAAGAGATGATATCGTGAAGATTTTCATAGACACCGCAAACATCGCAATGATCGAGGAGATCAACAGCTGGGGCATCCTGGACGGAGTCACCACCAACCCCAGTCTCGTGGCCAAGGAGAACACCGACACCCCCACCCGCGTCGCGGAGATCGCAAAGATCCTCGGAGACCGCCCCGTGTCCGCGGAGGTCATGGCTATCGACGCCCCGGGAATGATCGCAGAGGGGAAGAAGCTGGCCGCCATCGCGCCCAACGTCAACGTCAAACTCCCCATGTGCATCGAGTCCCTGAAGGCGACCAAGGCCCTCTCCGCCGAGGGCATCGACGTCAACATGACCCTCATCTTCGACCCTCTGCAGGCCCTTATGGCGGCCAAGGCCGGAGCGAGGTACGTCTCCCCCTTCATCGGAAGGCTCGACGACATCGGAGCGCACGGAGTCGACATGCTGTCCGAGACCGTCCAGATCATCCACCAGTACGGATTCGACTGCGAGGTCATCTCCGCCAGCATCAGGCACCCCACGCACGTCCTCGACTCCGCCGAGATAGGATGCGACATCGCGACGATCCCCTACGACATCCTCAAGAAGATGGTCGCACACCCGAAGACCGACGAAGGTATCGCCAAGTTCAAGGCGGACTACGAGAAGGTCAACGGATCCAAACAGTGAGAGTACATAATGCCGGACGTCACTGTCGTGGGAGGGGGGCCCGCCGGCTCCCTGACCTCCGGACTTCTGGCGGCATCCGGACTCGACGTAGTGGTACTGGAGGAGCATAAGCAGGTCGGAGTGCCGATGCACTGCGCCGGTATGCTCACTCCCGAAACAATACGGCTGTCGGGCGTTCAGCCCGACGTTATCGGGACGGTCACGTCCGCCGATGTCGTTTTCCCGGACGGGAGGGTTCTGGACATAGGCAGGCGTACGCCTTTGGCCTATGCGGTGGACCGTTCCGACCTCGACAGCAAATTGGCGGACAGGGCCGTAGAGCTGGGCGCCGAACTCAGATGCGGCGTCAAATGCAACCGTGCGTCTGCGGATGACAAATGCGCCGTCGTGGATACCAATGAGGGGACCATAAGGTCCGACATAGTGGTCGGAGCGGACGGGCCTTCTTCCAAGGTGGCGCAGTCGGTGGGGCACAATCTCCCGTCCGAAGTGGTCCTCGGGATGCAGGCCGACATCAAATACAGGATGGATGACCAGGACCGTATGGTCCTCCGTCTGGGTCACGAGGTCGCACCCGGTTTCTTCTCATGGCAGTTCCCCATGGGCGACGTCACCCGTATCGGCGTATGCGTGTCCCCTCCCCTCCATCCGTCCGATTATCTGAAGAAACTGATCGAGGATGCCGGACTCGGGGACAGGGAGAAGATCCGCACATTCAGCGGAAAGATCCCCATCGGCGGCAGGCGTACATCGTACGCCAACCGCACACTGCTCATCGGCGACGCCGCCGGACAGATCAAACCCGTATCGGGCGGAGGTCTCTATCCGATATTCAAAGCCGCGCCCATCCTGAATGATACGGTGAACAGGGCGTACGAACTCGGAGTGTTCAACTCCTCCGTGCTGGCACTTTATGAGAGAGGATGGAAGAGGGAGATCGGGGCGGATATAGTCAGGGGAGCCAAGATGAGGAAATTCTTCCTCAAACTCAGCGATGCCCAGATGAATGCCGTAGGCGAGATCTTCGACACGCCCGAGATAAAGGAGATCCTGGGAATGATCGATCTGGACGATCCCGGCAGCGTCATGGCGCCCATACTGTCCCAGAAGGGTGTCAAGAGCAGTATGCTCAAGATGTACCTGAGGAAGGGCAGATGAGGCAGGTGAATGAGGCGAAGGTCCCCGAAGACAGGGCCTCCGAACTCATCCCGGCGTTTTTCAGGGAAGGGATAGCCGACCCGTCCGCGCGCATCACCCGCACGGAAGGATTCCGTCTGGTGCCGATAGCGGAAGGAAAGGAGGACGAAGTCCTTGCGATGGGTCTCGATATCCTTTCCGGGCCCGCGTATTCGGAGCAGTCCCGCCCGCCCATGGAAAGGATAAAGGACATCCTCGGGGACCTTCCGAAATACGATCTGGCACATCTGCCCGAGAAGTGGGAGATCGCAGGAGATACGGTGTCCGTCAAGCTCATCCCGTCGCTTTACCAGTATGCGGATAGGATAGGGAAGGCGTACGCCGAAGTGCTCGGTGTTTCGACCGTCCTGGCTGATGTATCGGGGGTTTCGGGGGAGCTCCGCAGGCCCGATATGAAAGTGCTGTACGGGGAACCGAAAGTATCGGTCAAGACGGAGAACGGGATAAAGTACTGCTTCGATGCCACCAAGGTCATGTTCGCATCCGGCAATCTGGCGGAGAGGAAGCGGATGGAAGGACTCGCCTGCTCCGGTGAGACGGTCGTCGATATGTTCTGCGGAATCGGATATTTCACGCTCCCGCTCGCCAAATTCGCAGGTGCCAGACGCGTATTCGCATGTGAGAAGAATCCCGATTCATACGGCTTCCTGCTCAGGAACATCGCCATGAACGGGGTGGGGGATACCGTGATCCCGATACTCGGGGACAACAGGGACATCCCCGGCCGTGCATTCGCCGACCGCATACTCATGGGATATGTGCAGACGACCTCGGAATTCCTTCCGAAGGCGCTGTACATGGCGAAACCGGGCTGTATGATACATTATCATGATACATTCCCGACCGGGAAACAGGCGGAGTACATCGACAGGATATTCTCCGCCGCATGCGGGGACCGCCGTTTCGAGGTCGAGTCCATACGCGAAGTGAAATCCTTCGCACCTTCGGTATCCCATTACGTTGCGGATGTCCGCGTTTTCTGAGATCAGACGGATTCGCCCGAACTGCACGCCATGAGCAGGGTGTTCATCTCGCCGCGGTAGGCTTCTCCGTTCGCATCGAGGACCTTTTTGACGAACGGGATGAGGAATTCGGAGAACTTTTTCTCATCGGCGTTCAGCGTGAGGCCGGGGTTCCTTCCGGGTTCCAGTGCGAAGACGAACGCCGCGGCGAGGGATTTCGCCTTCGAATCCCTCAGAGTGACCCTGCCGATGGAATCGAGGAGCATATCCATCCCTCCGACCTTGACCGCTTTCGCAAGTTCGTCGGCGACCTTAGTGATGGGTCCGGGCCTCTGGAACACAGGCAGGCTCTTCACCACATCCTGGGACACGAATTCTCTGCGGGCTTCCTGCAGGACGGTCGAAAATGCGGATCTGGGTCTTTCGCTGTAATGTTCTGCGAAGGCCTCCGAGGTGTATGCCGCGATGATGCCTTTCCAGTCGTTGTCCCAGAGGTAGGCTATCGCTTCGGCCGTCTTCCCGTTCCTGAGGACCACGGCACGGGGGTTGGAACCGAGGAACGCCGACAGGGCGTCTTTCTCGTCCCCGGGACCTTCCAGGTCTTTGACGAACGATCCGAGGTCGGAACCGTAGTTCTTCTCCCCGATGATGAGCGTGAGGTTCCCGTTTTTGGCGAGGCTGCCGAGTTTCTCCCTCTTGACCTTCTCGATGAGCATGCGGTCGTTCATTTTTCCGACCATGTACATCTTCAGGTCTTCGCCGGCGATCTTCTCGACGCCGCTCTCGTTCTCGGAGTGGTACTTGTGTTCGACTGTCACGTCGAAATCGTCCAGAGGGTCCGCCGCGCACATCCTGGATACCAGATATGTGAGGGTGGACACGTCTTTGGCGCAGTCCTCGCAGATGTGGACCGTGCATCCCGCGGATTTCACGGCGATATTCAGCGATACGGATCCGGTGTGTCCGCAGTCGATCTCGTCGTCCGGGAATTTGTAGGGGGTCTCCCACCAGGTGTCGTAGAGGTAGTCCTCCGGCATTTTGGGGCCGTCGGAACAGACGGTGTTCTCGCCGAACGAATACAGGTGGAGTCCCGCCTTCTTTACGAGGCCGTTGTAGTAGAGAAGTCTCAGTTTGGGGTCGTCGTAATGCTGGCACCCTATGAGCAGGGGCACGGACACTGCGCCTCTGACCGCATACGGGACCCTCTCTCCGCCGATGACGGCGGTGGCCAGAAGAGGCACTTTCCCGGCTGCGCTCAGGGATATGGTCCCGGCATATGCCTTGGCCATATCGTCGAATCCCCTGGATGCGAGCTTGATGAGGGTCTGTTCGTCATCCTTGTGGCGGGCCACCTTGTCGATGTCTTTGAAGACTTTGTCGAAGATGCATTTCCTGCATCCGCCGGCGCACATCGGTCTCAGGAGTCCGGGGTCCTCGGCTATCTCTTTGGAACGTCCCAGAACGTCGTCCTCCAGTCTTTTGGACGCCTGTTTGACACCTCTCATCCTGATGTGCTTCTTCTTCTCGGCCATGCCGAGCCTATCGCCGATTCCGATATTAACAGTTTGGATTGCATGTAACGTCCGGGGAACGGGCACCCAGATGTGTTTCCCGCCGGGCGGGTTATCCGGAACAGGCTCGGCATAACGGTCCGTTTCGCAATTTCGGGACTTTTTGCAGTTTTCTGCATTTTTTCCTTGGGACTTTTTGCATAAAATTACAAATTCCCGGAATAATGGCATATCGTGATCGAGCGCAAAATCTATCGGACCCTCCTGGAGTGGAAGAACAGGAGTCACAAGTGCCTCGTGGTGACAGGCCAGAGGCAGGTGGGGAAGACGTTTATCATCGATGCATTCGCCAGGGCCGAGTACGAACACTACGTGTACATCAACTTCGAGGATTCCCCCGAGATGAAGGAACTTTTCGATGGGGATACGACGGCCGCGGAGATGATAAAGAAACTGACCCTGAGGTTCGGCGCCGATTCGATCGCCGGCGGATCCACCCTCCTGTTCCTCGATGAGATCCAGGAGTGCGGACGTGCCTACAGTTCCCTGAAGCAGTTCACCGAGTACGGGAAGATCGATGTTATAGCATCCGGTTCCATGCTGGGAGTCGGCATTCCCCATAACGGCGGAGGGGATGAACCGCTGATGCCGTTGGGTTATCAGGAGACCGTTGTCATGCACCCGGTGGATTTCGAGGAATTCCTGTGGGCCATGAAAATGCCGGAGGATTCGGTAGAGGAGATCCGCGCATGCATACGCAGCAGAAGGCCGATCGAAGATGCGCTGTTCGCCAGAACTGCGGCGCTGTTCAGGGAGTACATGATAGTAGGAGGCATGCCGGAGGCCGTCGAGGCGTATGTCTCGGCGAACGATTTCCGTCCCGCCGGCGCGGTGCTCAGGGAGATCAACGCCACCTGCATACGCGACATCAACCGTTACAATTCGGGGATAGACAGGATCAAGACGGCGGAATGCTTCGAGAGTATTCCCTATCAGCTGGCGGAATCCAACAAGAAGTTCATGTATTCCCGCATAAGGGGCGGAAAGTCCCGCAGATCGGCCGAGAGGTACATGGAGAACCTGCTCTGGATCAAGGATGCGGGGTATGGGGTATTCTGTTACGGTCTTGAGCAGCCCGCCCTCCCCCTCAAGAAGTACGTCCTCCGCGATTCGTTCAAAGTGTATCTGTCGGATACGGGCCTGCTTCTGGATATGTACGGGGACAGAGCCAAGATGGCGGTGTACAGGGGCGACGGATCCTACAACATGGGCGCCGCGGCGGAGAACGCCGTCGCATCGGAGATGGCCAAGAGCGGTCTCGAACCGATGTATTACCGCAGGGACAAGGGCGAGGGACGTATGGAACTGGATTTCGTCCTGGAATTCTGGGACGGGGTCGCCGCGATAGAGGTGAAGTCGGGTAAGGACAGGACAGCACCGTCCCTGAAGAAGGCCGGAGTCCGGTTCGATATAGCCAGAAGGATCATGCTGGAGCCGGAAAACATCCGCGTGGACGAGGACGGGACCGAACATTATCCTTTGTTCGCCTGTGCATTCATCGACGAGATGGACCGGGCGCCCGACGGCCCGAAGTTCAGCTGAGCGGACGTCCCCGTGCGTTGCAGACCTCTTATTAATGCGCTCGCAGATTACCCTCCCGTGAAAGACATCATCGCCGATACGGCGTCCGGGATAAGGGAGATGCGCATACGCGGAGCCGGCAGGATAGCCCGTGCGGGGGCTTCCGCCCTCGCGGAATTCGCCAGGGGGTACGGCGGGAACGACCTCGGGAAGTTCAGGGAGGACCTGTCGGAGGCATCCGAAACCCTCCTCGCATCGAGACCCACCGCGGTGTCCCTGTGGAACGGCGTCCATTTCACCGTCAAGGGCGTCGGTTCCGCCGCCTCCCTGGAAGAGGCCAGGGAATCCGTCGTGAAGAACGGGGAGTCCTTCGTGGAATCCTCGGAGAAGGCCGTCGGCACGATCGCCAAGATCGGCGCGAAGAGGATCAAGGACGGCGACGTCATCATGACCCACTGCAACAGCAGCGCGGCCATCGGGGTCATCGCGGAGGCGGTCCGCCAGGGCAAGGACATAAAGGTGTACGCCACCGAATCCCGCCCGTGGAGGCAGGGCATCCTGACCGTGAGGGATCTGAACGCCGCCGGTGCGGATGTCACCCTGATAATCGACAGCGCCGTCCGCACCGTGATGTCCAAGGTGGACCGCGTGTTCGTCGGGGCCGACACGATCACATCGTCTGGGTCATTGATAAACAAGGTCGGAACCTCGCAGGTCGCACTGTGTGCGGCCGAGGCGAGGGCCGAGTTCAACGTCTGCAGCGAGACGTACAAATTCTCCCCCAAGACCCTGTTCGGGGACTCCGTCACCATAGAAGAGAGGGACATAGGGGAGATCGTGAAGGAGGGCGAGATCCCGCCGGGCGTGAAGGTCTTCAACCCGGTGTTCGACACGACCCCCGCCAAGTACATAGACAACATCATCACGGAGATCGGGATAATGTCCCCCGGTTCCGTATACGGCGTGATGTCCGGCCAGCTGGGCGACGGCGTCCGCCACATCTGAGGAGGCACAGCATGAAACAGTACTCATATCTGGATCTGGGAGACGAATTGGACAGGGAGGGTTACGTCTTCGCCGATTACCGCGTGACCGCAGACATCCCCATGGAGAAGGCCGCGGAGGCCATCGCGGCCGAGCAGTCCACCGGGACGTGGACGGGCATTTCGACCCTGAAGGACGACGTATTCTCGAAATACGCCGGGAAAGTGACGTCCATCGAGGGCGACAGGGTCACCATCGCCTTCCCCGTGGAGGATTTCTCGGGAAGGTACGGAGGGGTACCGCAGATCCTCTCGGTCATCGCCGGGAACCTGTTCGGTCTCGGGTCCGTGAAGGGGATAAGGCTGGAGGACGTGGTGTTCCCCCAGTGTTTCCTGAAAGGGTACAAAGGACCCAAATTCGGGGACGAAGGCATCAGGAAGATGCTGTCCCGCCCGGAGAAACCCCTCGTGGGAACCATCGTGAAGCCCAAGATCGGGCTCTCTCCCGAGGACACCGCCGCCTACGTCTACGAGGCGGGGGTCGGGGGACTCACCAACGGCAAGGACGACGAGACCCTCGTGGATCAGTCGTTCTGCCCCATCGAGGCGAGGACCAAGGCCGTCGCGGAGGCGCTGGATAAGGTGGACGAGGAGGGCGGGCACATGATGCACGCCATCAACATCAGCAGCAACGCCGACGATATCGTGGCGCTCGCGGAGGACGTGCAGAGCTGGGGTGCCAGGGAATTGATGGTCGATGTCCTGACCAGCGGTTTCGGCGCCCTGCAGGCGGTGGCCGCCGATCCGAAGATAAAGATCCCGGTACACGTCCACAGGACGATGCATGCGGCCATCACCAAGGATCCGCGGAACGGCATCGCCATGAACGTATTCGCCAAACTCGTCCGCATGTGCGGAGGGGATGCGCTCCACATCGGCACCCTTGGCGTCGGGAAGATGGAGGGCGACATGGCGG
>CAZHJV010000009.1:34735-44728 GCA_964533525.1 uncultured Methanomassiliicoccales archaeon
GGCGGAAGACTCAGTCTCGCCGCCTGCAGGGACACGGACGTGCCGTTCAGAACGGTCATGCCCGTATGTTCCGGAGGCATGTATCCCGGTATCGTGCCGGCGGTCATGGAGGCCGTCGGGAACAATGTGCAGATACAGGCCGGAGGCGGCGTCGCAGGACACCCCGAAGGCGTCAGAGGAGGTGCGAAGGCAATGTGCCAGGCGGTCGATGCCGCATTCGCCGGCATCTCCCTGGAGAAGTATGCGGAGGACCATAAGGAACTCCGCGAGGCCCTTGACAGGTGGGGTTCGAAATGAAGCTGAAGGTGAAATTGGTCGATGTGATGGCATCCGCCCCCGCAGTCGGGATGGATCCCGCGGACTGTGCCGATATCGGCGTCAAGGAGAACGACCGTGTGAAGCTGTCCAACGGGAAGTCTGAGGTCGCCGTCCTCCTGCTGACATCCGATTCGTATATCAAAAGGGGAGAGGTCCTCATGCCCGCCGGGGTGGCCAAGAGACTCGGTGTCGGAAACGGGGATACGGTGGAGGCGGTGTTCTCCCCCAGTCCCGAGAGCGTCCGTTCCATCAGGAAGAAGATGGACGGCGGGATCCTGACCGATAAGGAGATCCAGGGGGTCGTCAACGACATCTACCTCGGCAGCCTGTCCGGCATAGAGGTGTCCTCCTGGCTCACCGCACTCTACATCAACGGGATGAACATCGACGAGATCGCCGCATTCGCCCGCGCAATGGTCGATACGGGGGACACGATCCCATTCGACCGTTCCCCGATATTCGATTTCCACAGCATGGGCGGCGTACCCGGTAACAAGATCACCCCGATCGTGGTCTCGATAGTGGCCGCCGCGGGGCTCACCCTCCCGAAAACGTCCTCCCGCGCCATCAGCAGCGCCTGCGGAACGTCGGATTTCGTGGAGACCTTCTGCAATATAGAGGTCACCGCCGACCGTCTCAGGGAGATAGGGGAGACCGTAGGGGGTGCATTCGTATGGGGCGGTTCCATGAACATCGCCCCGGTGGACGACATCGTCATCAAGATCGAACACCCGCTGGGCATCAATCCGAGGGCCCAGATGCTGGCGTCCATCATCAGCAAGAAGCTCGCCATAGGTGCCAACTACCTTCTGGTGGACATCCCCACGGGTTCCGGGACCAAGGTCCCCACCCTGGAGGATGCCCGCGCATATGCCAGGGATTTCATGGATCTCGGCGAGAAGCTGGGTATCCACATCGAGTGTGCCATCACATACGCCGACCAGCCCGTCGGCAGCGCCATAGGTCCCAATCTGGAGGCGAGGGAATGCATCCGCATCCTCGAAGGGAACGAACATCCCGCCAGCGTCATAGAGAAGGCCTGCGAGTGTGCGGGCATCATCCTCGAGATGGGCGGATTCCAGAACGGCACCGAGAAGGCCCGCGAGATCCTGAGGTCCGGAGCGGCCCATAAGAAGTTCATGGAGATCGTGGTCGCGCAGGGAGGCCGTCCCGACCTCAAGTCGGACGACCTGAAGCCCGGCAAATACGAGGCGGACGTCGTCTCGTCCAAATCCGGATACGTGCATTCGATCAACAACAAGGACATCGTGTCGATCGCCAAGGCCCTCGGGGCTCCCAGCGACAAGGGTGCCGGGCTCCTCCTCTTCAAGAAGAAGGGTCAGAGGGTCGAGACGGGCGAGGTCATGTTCAAGATGTTCGCCGACAACGAGGCGAAACTGGCACGCGCCAAGGAGCTGGCCGAGAGGTATCAGCCCGTCGCCATCGAGGGGATGCTGATCAGGAGGGTCACCGCACCCCAGCCCAGGTGATCCGAACGGTAAAGTTCTGTTTCACGGTAGACCTCGACAGGGATGTCAATACCGAGGTTCCCGGTCAGATCGAGGCCGGTTCCGTCGACAGGGGCCAGGGGACCGCGCCGAGATTCTCCTCGTCGGCCAGGGGGCTCGCGCTCCTCGCCGACATGCTCGACGACATCGGACTCCCCGCGGCGTTCTTCTGCGAAGGCCGCACCCTGGAGGAGACGAAGGACGTTTCCGGGTGTCTGGCACATTTTGAGATCGGGGTCCACGGATACGATCACGAGTCCCTCGGACACATGACCCGTCCCGATGCGGTGGAGGCCGTGAGACACGGCTGTCAGGCGGTCAGGGACGTCCTCGGACGGAATCCCGTCGCATTCCGCGCCCCGTATATGAGGCAGCCGCGTGCGGTCGGGGATTTCCTCAGGGAGGTGGGGTACGGGATACACATCGATTCGTCCCAGTATGCGTACGGGGACGACTGCGTGCCCTCGATCCTCCCGGGATATGCGGTGGAGATCCCCGTTACCGAGGGGACGGATGCCGAAGGCAGGAGGATATCCGCGTACCTGTGGCCCATGCATGAGGGGAAACGCCGCCCGGAGGATTACGCGGCACTCGCATCGTCCCTCCCGGAGGACGGCGTGTTCGTCCTCGCGGACCACACCTGGCACATTGTCGAATCCCGTTCCTCGGGGGTGTTCTCAGATGGGGATCTGAAGGACAATCTCGTCAGGACCGAGACCGCTCTCCGCGGTATCCTCGATGCCGGACACATCCCGTCCACTCTTTCCGAAATCTCGCGTCTGGCACGCTGATCCGTTCACGATAATTATAATAAAGGCGGTGCCATAGTCAGCGGAGAACATGTCCGCCAAATTGATTCTCGGTAAAGACGTGTCCGAGCAGATATACGGGGAGCTCAGACAGAGGATCGAAGATCTCAGGTCGAAAGGGGTCGTTCCCGGCCTCGCGGTGGTACTCGTAGGAGAGGACCCCGCATCCCAGGTCTACGTCAGGATGAAGGGCAGGAAGTGCGAGGAACTCGGCATGCATTCGGTCACCGTGCTGATGCCCGAGAGCACGACCCAGGAGGAACTGCTGGCCAAGGTCGCGGAACTGAATGCGGACCCTTCCGTCCACGGTTTCCTCATACAGCTCCCGCTCCCCGCGCACATCGATGAGAAGGCGGTCATCAACGCGGTGGACCCGTCGAAGGACGTGGACTGTTTCCACCCGCACAACGTCGGGAAGATGCTCATAGGCGATCCCGGGTTCCTCCCCGCCACCCCGGCCGGCGTATACCAGATGCTCGCACGCAGCGGCATCGACACCCGCGGGAAACACGTTGTCGTCGTCGGCAGGAGCAACATCGTCGGCAAACCCATGGCTGCCATCATGATGCAGAGGGGCGTGGATTCCACCGTAACCGTCGTCCATTCCCGCTCCGAAGGACTTTCGGACATAACCAGATCCGCCGACATCCTCATCGTGGCCGTCGGGAAACCGCGTTTCGTCACCGCGGACATGGTGAAGGATGGTGCGGTGGTGATCGACGTCGGCACCAACCGCATAGATGACCCGTCCGCCAAGAACGGCACAAGACTGGTCGGCGACGTGGATTTCGACGCCGTATCGGAGAAGGCGTCGTTCATAACCCCTGTGCCGGGAGGCGTCGGACCCATGACCATATGCATGCTCATGGCCAACACCGTGGCGGCTGCGGAACGGAGGGCCGGCATATGATCAACGAGTGCGAGGAACACGGATACTACCGCGACGAATACTGTCCCGTCTGCGGGGAGAAAGGCAAGTTCGTGATGAGCGATTACGAGGTCGAGAAGGTTGGAAGAACCCTCGCGGCCATCCTCAGACACGGCAAGTTCGGTCTCGAGATGAGTCCCCTGGGATATGTGGACTCCCGCGACATCTCGGACGCCGTCCGCGGGATAAACCCCCGCATGAAATGGATGCGCCCCCATCACATCGAGGCGCTGGCACTTACGGATCCCAAGGGCAGGTACCAGGTGGTCGGTCACAAGGTGAGGGCCACCTACGGGCACACGATCGAGGTCGATCTGCACCTCCCGACGGACGATGTGCCGGACTATCTTTACTATCCTGTCTCCCCCGAGGCTGAGGAGATCATAATGGAGACTGGCATAATGCCGGTGGACAGGGCCATGGTGCACCTGTCCGGAACATACAGGGATGCGGTGACGGCGGGTTCGGTCCGTATGGACGACGTCGTCATCCTGCGTGTCGACACCCAGAAATGCGCGGATGCCGGATTCCCCATAGGGAAGGCGGCGAAGTCCGTATATCTCTGCGGAAAAGTCCCGCCCGAGTGCATATCAGCGGCCGAGAGGCCGGAAGAAGGAGATTCATACCGATGGTAACCGTTTTGAGACCGGATGAGGTCAGATCCAAATACGGCCCCATGTTCTGCAGGGGCTTCATAACCGTGGTCGACGAGAAGGCCGGAAAGGCCAGGATAATCGAGCAGTGCAGCGCACGCGGCCCCGGGGAGTGGGACGTCGTCAATCGCCGCAGGACCGGCGGTATGATCGACCGCATCGAGATGCAGGGCACGACCCTCGTCATGGATGTCTCCATCGGAGAGAAGGAACTCAGGTTCGGCCCCGTCTCCGCGGATCTGGGAGGGCAGGGTCTCAAAGCCGTGAAGATCGAGGGGGATGAGGTCCGCACCACCTGGTACGGCATAGCGGGGGCATCCGTCGGCATCGGCGCATGCCTGCCTCAGTGCGGGGATGTCATCCGCACCGAATATCCGGACGATTTCAAGATCGGCGGAGGCCACGAGGCCCACGTCGACATCATCACACCCAAGATGGTGAGGGTCGTCATCGGGGTCGACGACACCGACACCAAGGAAAAAGGCGCCACCTGGGCATCCGCTCTCAAGATGGCGAAGAACTGCCCCATAGGGCACTTCCTGGAGCATAAGATCATCCAGCTCAACCCCAAGACCCCTACCAAGACCACCAACTGCTGCTCCTCCGCCGTGACTTTCGCCGTGAAGGAGGGGGACATACCCAAGCTCATCGAGTACTGCGTCGACTTCCTGAAGAAGGAATCCTACTCCGAGGACGCCGTCATGACGGTCTTCCAGGGGCTGGAGATCCCCAAGAAGCTCACGGAGTACGGATGGAGCGCCAAGAGCACCATGTACACCCGCGAGGACGCCGTGAAGATAGCGGAGGAATGCGGGGTGCAGATCATCAGCATCACCGGTACCGACGGCACCATCGGCGCCGTCGCGGCCGTCGGATGCGTCGACCTCGGGCCCGAGGCGGCAGGCGTCCCCGAAGACTTCCCCGAGCTGGAGTTCTGAGGCGGGAAGGAAATGGCGGCGGTACCGGGTCTCGTCTCGAAGCAGGTCTATTCCACTTACGAGAGGAAACTCGACAAGGAGGTCAAGGACGGCCCCGTCCCGAAACACATCGGCATCATCATGGACGGCAACCGCCGCTATGCCCGCGAATATCTGGGCGACGACGTCAACGCCGGCCACCGCGCGGGGGAGAGGAAGATCCACGAGCTTCTGGACTGGTGTCTCGACCTCGGTATCAGGTACGTCACCGTCTACGCCTTCTCCAACGAGAATTTCGGAAGGGACGGCGGTGAGGTCGATTTCCTCATGGAGATGGCGGAGGAGTCCCTCAGGGAGATCGTCGACGATCCCCGCATCATCAACAGCCACGTCCGCGTCCGCGTCCTCGGGGATGTGGAAAAACTCCCGGAAAACGTCCGCAAAGCCATCGACTACGTCAACGAGAAGACCGGGAGCTACAGGGATTTCACGTTCAGCGTATGCCTCGCATACGGAGGGAGGCAGGAGATCATCAACGCGGTCAGGGAGATCGCCAGAAAGGTCGCGGACGGGGATATCGACCCCGACGAGATCACCGAGGAGATCCTGTCGAACCATCTCTATACTTCCGACATGCCGGATCCGGACCTCATCCTGCGTACGTCGGGGGAGCTCAGGATCTCCAATTTCCTGCTGTGGCAGCTCGCATATTCCGAACTCTATTTCACAGATGTCTATTGGCCGGGATTCCGCCATATCGACTTCCTGAGGGCGATCAGGACCTATCAGCAGCGCGTGAGACGCTACGGGAAGTGATGTCCGTGGCCAGATACGACGCCGTGTTCCTGCACGCTCCCAGCGTGTACGATTTCAGGAAGAAACCCATATTCTACGGCCCCGTCAGCGACGTGATCCCGTCGTCCCCGGTGTTCGAGATGTATCCCATGGGTTTCATGACCATCTCCACCCACCTTCAGGCGGCGGGATTCAGGACCAGGATAGTCAACATCGCGGGTCTGATGCTGGCGAAGGAGAGCTTCGACGCCGAGAAGAGGATCCGCACCCTGGATGCCGATGTGTACTTCATCGACCTGCACTGGATGCCCCATGCCCACGGCGCCCTGGAGCTCGCGAAGATAGTCAAGAAGTACCATCCGAATGCCAAGACCGAGTTCGGAGGTTTCACATCGTCGTATTTCTACGACGAACTCATCCGCCGCCCCGAGGTGGACCTGGTCATGAGGGGGGACACTACCGAGGTTCCCACCGTTAAGATGATGGAGGCCCTTTCGAAAGGGGAGGACCTGTCCTCCGTACCGAATCTGGTGTGGAAGGATGCGGAAGGCGCGATACACGATAACGGCCTCACATACGTCCAGGACGATCTGGACAACATCGTCTTCGATTACGGCGTCATGATAAAGAACGTCATGAGCACGATGGATGTCGCCGGGTCCCTTCCGTGGCACGGATGGGACAAGGTCCCGCTCACATCGGTGTTCACCGTGAGGGGGTGTTCCGTCAACTGCGCCGAGTGCGGAGGTTCCCACTCCGCCAACAGGAGGGTCTGCTGCAGGAACCGTCCCGCATTCAGGGGCCCGGAGAAACTGGCGGAGGACATGGAGGGCATTTCCAATTACATGAAGGCCCCCATATTCATCGTGGGCGACATAAGGCAGGCCGGACAGGATTACTGCGACAGGTTCCTGAAGGCCGCTCGGGAGAGGGATATCGACAACCACGTCGTCATAGAGCTGTTCAACGGCGCATCCGCGGATCATTTCTCGGCGATCGACCGTACCTTCGAAGGGGGGTGGTCCATAGAATTCTCGCCCGATTCGTACGACGAATCCGTACGTCTGGCACTTGGCAAAGGATATACCAACGACGCCATCGAGAAGACCCTTGTCAACGCTTTCGGGAACGGCTGCAGCCGTTTCGATCTCTTCTTCATGACCGGGCTTCCCCAGCAGACCCGCGAGTCCGCGATGCAGACCGCGGCCGACGCCAAGCACCTTTGGGACCTCGTGAAACGCGACGACGGCCTCTTCATCTACGATTCGCCTTTCGCACCATTCGTCGATCCCGGGAGCAGGGCGTTCGAGGAACCGGATAAATGGGGGTATAAGCTGCGTGCGAGGACACTTGAAGACCACCGCAGACTCCTGGACAATCCCTCGTGGAAACACGTCCTTTCCTATGAGACCGTGTGGATGGACCGCGATCAGATAGCGGAGACCTCGTATGACGCCGCCATTGTCCTGACGAACGCCGAACGCGATTCCGGGCGTATAGACGATGCGGCCGCGAAGGTGCGCAACGAGAGGACAGAGACCGCCCGCGACATCATGCACCGTATCGACAGGATCATGGAGATAGCGGATCCGGAGGAGAGGACTTCGAAACTCTGGGACATCAAGGAGGAAGGCGTCAGGATGATGGACAGCACCATCACCGACAAGAACGACCTCGACTGGACCACGGGATCCATCTGGAAAAATGCCCCGCGCGTGTGTGCGGGACTCGTGAAAAACTTCCTGCACGGCAGGCGCTGAGCCTGCCGCACAGATTCAATTTTTTACTATCTGGCACATTCACTCTTTGCCCATCTCGACGGACCTTTTGACGGTCGCATCGACACAGTGGATCATGACGTCTTCGAAGTGTTCGTCCCTGAGTACCTTCACCCCTTCGATGGTTGTTCCGCCCGGGGAGCACACGCCGTCGATGAGCTGCTCGGTGGTCATGCCGGATTCCAGGATCATCTTCCCGGCCCCCACCATGGACTGGGCCGCGAGGGCAGTGGACTGCTCCTCGGTGAGGCCGTACTTCTTCCCGGCCTCTATCAGGGCCTGTGCGGCCATGTAGAGGAATGCGGGCGAACTCCCGCATATCCCGGTGACGGCGTCGAGGTCGCATTCCCTGACCTCTTCCGCCAGTCCTATCGCCGAGAGGACGGTCTTCACGATGCTTCTGTCCTCTCCTGTGCAAGTCTCGTCCATTACATACCCGGCGGCGCCTTCAAGGACCATACAGCAGTGGTTGGGCATGACCCTCACGACCTTCGCGTCGGGCGCATAGGTCTTGAGGGTTGCGATCTTCACTCCGGCGGCGATGCTGATGAGCATCTGTCCGTCGCGGAGCTCCAATCCCTCCTCAGTGAACAGGCCGGCGATGTGTTTCGGTTTGACCGCAAGCACGAGGACATCGGTCAGTCCGGCTATGTCGGAAGCCTTCCCGAACATCCTGATTCCGGTCTCCTGGGTCATTCTGTTCCGGGTCTCCTCGGTGGGGGCGCAGGCGACGATCTCCTCCGGCGAATACACGTTCTTGGCGATAAGCCCTTTAATCATGGCGCCGGCCATTCTGCCTGCTCCGATGAACCCGATCTTGATTGACATGGGACGTCCCACGGCATCCTCCTATTATAAAAATTTCACTCAATTCTTAAAAGAATATTTAGCCTAAATTAAATTCTTAAATCTGTTTTGCTTTAAATACTGACGTGCAACTTTTTTACTTTCCTATTATATAGAAAGAAAGCATCGCAAAAGCCGATGTCACTAGTCACAAGCTATTTGCCATTCTTATTCGTAGGCATCATGTCCTTCGGATTTGCGCCATTGGCATGGATGGTTTCGAGGTTCATCAGACCCTCGAAATCCACCACGTGGACTGAGGAGACATACGAGTGCGGTTCGACCCCGATAGGAAATACGCGTATCCAGTTCAGGATGCAGTACTACGCTTTCGCTTTGATTTTCGTGGTATTCGACCTGATTGTTACGTTCCTTCTTATCTGGTCCGTCGCCTTTGACGGATTGTCTGTAAACGCCACCGTTTGGCTTCTCGTATTCCTCGGCATCATGCTTTTGGGAGTTGTGTACTCGCTGAAGAAGGAGGAGAACATATGGATATGAGTCTCTACCCTCACGCCGTCGCCATGAGTGCCGACGAATTCATGAGCTGGTCCACAGCCATGATCAACGACCTCATGAGCTCCGGCACCAGGAGGACCATCGACAAACTGACCGGACCCATCTGGGCCTGGGCCATGAAGAACTCGATGCACCCCCTGCACTGGGGTCTGGCCTGCTGCGCTCTCGAGATGGCGCAGGCTTCCGCTCCCCGTTTCGATGCCGAGCGTTACGGAATGATCTACAGGTCTTCCCCCAGGCAGACCGATATCCTGTTCGTGAACGGATGGATCTCCAAGAAGATCCGCCCCCACATCAGGAGGCTCTGGGAAGAGATCCCCGCACCCAAGTGGGCCGTCGCCATGGGCGAGTGCGCCATTTCGGGCGGACCCTGGTACGATTCCTACAACACCGTACAGGGACTCGACCAGATCGTTCCCGTGGACCTTTACATCCCCGGATGCCCGGCAAGGCCGGACGCCATGATCGACGGGTTCATGCTGATGCAGAAGAAGATTGACAACTACTTCAGAAGAGGAGCATTCCTCAAGGACTGAACAGGGTGCTGATATGAACACAGAAGTACGCGAATATCAGGATTCCTGGGAAGGCGAGATCAAAGGGAAGCTGGAGAGCCAGTTCCCCGGAAAGCTCACCGTAACCGGCACCGAGACCCGCAGGGTCTACATGACTGCCGACAGGTCCGTCATCTACGATCTCTGCAAGTACCTGCGCGACGAACTCAGCTTCGAGCACTGCGCTTCCCTGTGCGGTGTCGACATGAAGGACCGCATGCAGGTGGTGTACCACATCGACAACTACACTTTCTATAAGGGTGTCATGGTCGAGATCACCGTCGATGTACCCAACGACGACCTGCACGTCCACACCGTCTCCGACATCTGGGGCGGCGCCAACTGGCACGAGAGGGAGACCTGGGAGC
>CAZHJV010000010.1:0-4088 GCA_964533525.1 uncultured Methanomassiliicoccales archaeon
GCGAGGATGAGGTGGTAATCCCCTTCGTCTTTCAGCAAAAGGAACGGGTACTTCTTGGAGAGGATGTCGCCTATGCTGCTCTGAATTCTTTTCACATCCCCCGCTTCCAATGCGTCGAGGAAGTCCTCATAGGGATCCTCATCGTTGCGGAATGCGAATGCCTGTATGTGATCGTAGAACACCGAATACATCTCACGGTTGGGAATGGATAGGAAATAAGAATCCCTTTTTTCCGCGGGCACTGCGTTGAGATATCCCGCCACTGCGAGGACGGAGAAGATTGCATTCGGCTTATTCTTCAGATCGCCCATGGCGACGGTTTGGAACAGAGGTTTCTGGACGGCCTCTCCGTTCCCGAGGGCGGACAGATCAGTGAATGTTTTATCGTCAGCGTTCTCCAAGAGGGTATCGATGATGTCGTTCCCGCTGGTCCCGGCCCAATATTTTTTCGGAATGAAATCGGAACTGACGTAGTTCAGGACGCTCCATGGGTTGTAGATGTCGGCGTTACCAAATCTGTACCCGTCATACCATTCCTTGGCCTCCTCGAATTTCTCCGGGTGACCGTAATATGAACACAGTTCCTTCACCTCGGACTCCGTAAATCCATATCTCTCGTCGAATTTGATGTCGAAGATGTTGTCCACTTTCAGATTGTTAAGTCCGGAGAATATGCCTTCTTTAGCAATCTGCATTACTCCCGTCACGACGGCGAACGACATGTAATCGTTGCTTTTGAGAGCCGAGGAATAGAAAATAGACAGGAATTCGAGAACCTCATCGTATGATTCCTTGCCGAACGCATTGTTGATCGCGTTGTCGTATTCGTCGATCAGGATGATGGGTTTCACGCCGTGATGCTCGTACAGCATCCTGCAGAGGATCTTGATGGATTCGCGTGCCTTCTGCTCGGAATAATGCAGTGGGTCTATGTCGAGATACTCTTTCTTCAGTCTTTCTGACACCTTCTCCGAATCACTCAGATATTCGAAATCGAGGAAGACGGCGGACAGCATCCCGCAGATTCCCGAGAAAAACGAATCATAGCTTTTGACCGACAGATCCTTCATGTTCAGGCAGATTACGGGGTATGCGTTCCTGTGGTTTTCCGCCTCGGGATGGCCGTTGATCTTCAGTCCGTCGAACCATGTGTTCCCTTTGTACTTCACGTTGAAAAACGCATCGAGCATGGAGAGATTGAGGGATTTTCCGAAGCGTCTGGGTCTTGTGAAGAGATAGACCTCGGCCCTGTTTCTGAGGATGTCAGAGATGAGTTCGGATTTGTCGACGAAGTAGAACCCGTTCTCGCGGACCTTCCTGAATTTGTCGATCCCGATTGGCAGTGCCAATCTCTCTCCATTCTCGGCCATAATCCGTATATCGCCTCACCGATTATAAAAAAGACTGCCTGTTATGCCGAAATCGGAAGCATAATGTTGCATTTTTTCACATCTGGGTCATTGCGAATTAACAGAAAATTCCGTGTCCGCAAAACCAGTAATCGGTGTCTCTTTCCGCCCTGCGTACGGACCGGCGCCGCACCGCGGCCCTCTGCACAACCTTTATTTATTAATTATAAGTTGGACTCGGTTAGGTAATCACAATGAAAGCATTCCTCATTACCGGTTCCTTCGCGGACCCCAGGAAAGAACAGCCCTTCTCCATCGAAATGGCCGCCGACGACGAGGCATCCGTCAGGGAAAAAGCCCTCTCCACCATCGGCAGCAAGCACAGGATGAAGAGATGGCAGATCAAGATCGACAAGATCGAAGAGATCCCCGCCGACAAGGTCGAGAGCCACGTCGTGAAGTACCAGATCGGTGCTTGAAAATGAACGACGAGGAGCTCCGTCAGGCTGCGAGAACACTCGACAGCTACAACCAGCAGCTCGAGAACATCTCCCGCCAGATCAGACTCCTTCAGGCGACCAGGGACGAGACGTCCAGGGCCGGCAGGACCCTCGAGGCCCTCGCCGAGGCGAACGAGGGGGACGAGGTGCTCATCCCCATCGGCGCATCGTCCTTCGTGACCGTGAAGGTCACTGGGAAGAAGAGTGCGGTCGTAGGTATCGGGAACAAGATCTCCGTGGAGAAGGACTACTCCGCGGCCAAAGAGTTTATGGACAAAAACACCGAAGAACTCAACGAGGCCGTCCAGAAGTCCGCCGCCGCGATGCAGGAGATCCAGCAGTACACCGAGGAACTCGCCGCGGCGGTACAGGAAGAATACCGCAGAAGAAGACTGCAGCAGCAGAACGCACCCGCATCCAGGTGAGGCAGGATGTTCGATTCCCTCAAAGCGAAGCTCAAAGGCATTTTCAAGAAAGGCAAATCGCTTGACGAGGAATCGGTCTACAAAGAGGAACCAAAGGAGGTCCCTCCGGCACCTGCGGAAATTCCCGGGATACAAGAATCCGCCCCGGCGGAACCCGTTCCCGAACCTGCGGAAATCAGGGAGGAACCGAAGGAGGCCCCGGCCCCCGCGAAGACGGCGGAAGCTCCCAAGAAAGAGGAGAAGCCCGTCAAGGGGAAGAACAAGAGGTCCTCCCAAATGCTCAGCACATCCCTGCTGGGCAAGAAGATCAAGGACGACCCCCTCGACGACATCCTCGACGAACTCGAGATGACCCTCCTCGAATCCGACGTCGCTTACGATGTCGTGCAGGAGATCATCATCGGCGTGCGCAACAACCTCTCCGGAAAGAAATACGGGAGGGAATACTCTCTCGAAGAGGTCGTGGAGCTCGCCGTGAAGGAGGCCGTCGGAGACGTCCTACAGGTCAACGAATTCGACTTCGACGCATGGATCGAGCAGCAGAAGAAACCCACCGTCATCATGTTCGTCGGCATCAACGGCACCGGCAAGACCACCGCCATCGCCAAAATAGCCAACAGACTGAAGTCCGAAGGGAAGAGCGTGGTCCTCGCGGCCTGCGACACCTTCAGGGCGGGTGCGATAGAGCAGCTCACCGTGCACGCCGAGAAACTCGACATCAAGATCGTCAAATCGAAGCAGGAGGCGGACCCCGCATCCGTCGCCTACGATGCCATCGAACACGCCAGATCCAAAATGAGGGACGTCGTCCTCATCGACACCGCGGGCAGGATGCAGACCAACAACAACCTCATCGCCGAGATGAAGAAGATCGCCAAGGTCGCCAAACCGGACCTCAAGATCTTCGTCGGAGATGCACTGGCCGGCAACGATGCCATCGAACAGGCGAAGGTATTCGATGCGGCCATCGGGGTCGACGCGATCATCCTCACCAAGATTGACACCGACGCCAAAGGAGGCGCGGCGCTGTCCATCGCGAAGACCATCGGAAAACCGATCGCTTTCGTATGCGACGGTCAGGAATACGCCGACATCTCCAAATTCGATGCCGACTGGATGCTGGAAAGGCTTTTCGATCAGGCGGAAGCCTGAAGCAGGCAGGGTCCCGAAGGGACCGCTGCCGTTTTTCTCACTTCTTGCCCTTGTGCAGCTGCCAGATGTACATCGCAAGGAGACACAGCACGGGCAGCACCGCTCCGGGCAGGTTTCCCAGCGCCCAGTATGCAATGATAAGTGCGATAACGCCGATGAGTCCGAATTTCCTCAGGATCGCACCGCCGCCGAGAAGCATCGAGAACAGGACCATCACCGCAAGCATGATGATCGTCACGATCAGCGAGGACGAGAACCACATGAATGCGTTGTTCCCGACCATGTCCTCGACATACGGCTGTATGAAATGATTGCAGATCACCGGGACGGCGACCACCAAAATAATGGTGAAGATGAAACCGCCGATGAACGAAGTCAGTATACCATGGCTGCCGGTACCCGTATTTCTGGCCATGGAACGGAGATATACTCCTGCATTTATCAAACTGACCCGGTTACTGCTTCCCGGTCCACTTGTTTACACATACTTTATAGAACAGGGTGGCGAAGACCTTCGCATCGGTGATGATGTTGTCGATCTCCACGTACTCGTTGGGTCCGTGGAGAGTTCCTCCTCCGCACTCCCACACGTATGCGTCGTACCCTCTGAGCCTGAAGAAATTGGCACAGGTGGCTCCTCCGACCGCCACCGACTTGGGCTT
>CAZHJV010000010.1:4098-38746 GCA_964533525.1 uncultured Methanomassiliicoccales archaeon
CCCCGTTCGTCATGCTGCTCAACAAGGCCAACGGCCTCTACCGCGGCGCTGAGCGCCTTGTATGTGGCGCATTCCCTCGACGAAGGGCCTCCGGAGATGTGCCTCTGGATCTCCTTCACCTCGATGCGGGCCCCGGTGGCCTTGACGTGCTTCGCCACGACCTTCTTGGCGGCGTCGTAGACCTCGTCCACGTTGTATTTCGGGATCACGCGGATGTCCATCGAGAACGACCACGAACCCGGTATGGTGTTGATGTTCAGCACCGTGGCGTCCGCCTTCGTGGGTTCGAAGGTGGATTTCGGAGGTATGAACAGGGGATCCGCATCCCCGAATTTCTTTCCGAAGGTACTCAGGAGGTCCTCGATGAGCACCGAACCCACCTTGAACGCATTGATCCCCCTGTCGGGGGTGGACGCGTGGACCGACCTTCCGGCGATGTCGAACTGCAGCCATATGAGGCTCTTCTCGTTGATCTCGATGTATCTTCCCTCGGGGCTTCCCCAGTCGGGGACCATGAAGATGTCGTCCTTCGAGAAGTATCCGTGCTCGATCAGGTAGACCACGCCGTATGCGCTGGCCATCTCCTCGTCTGCGACGAGGGCGATACCCATGGATTTCCCGGAGAGGGTGCCTTTCTCTATGAATTTGGAAGCGAAAATGGAGGAAAGGACCGACTGCCCGTTGTCCTCGGTGCCGCGGCCGTAGACCTTTCCGTCCTTGTAGACGCCTTTGAAGGGATCCGTCTTCCAATCGTCCAAATTCCCTGCGGGAACGGTGTCGATGTGGGCGATTATCCATACGGTGCCCTTCTCCTTCCCTTTCTTTTTGGCGAGGATGTTGGACCTCATCACCTTAGGATAGGACCTGTCCGGGACGTCGACCCTCTCGACGGAGTCGAACCCTTCCAGAAGGGGCATGAGGAAATCGGCGCGTGCGGATTCGCCCGTTCCTCCGGCCGCGGGGGATATGGACGGTATCGAGACCATATCGCACATTATCTTCGCTATCTCTTCGCGGGAACCCTCTATCCCGTCGAGAATGCCCCTGAGTTCCATACCCTGTAGACGTCCGACATCGGTAATAAGGATTTGTAAGGAGAAGACGGACATACGGGAAGGATAACGCAAACCTCCGATACGATGTGCCAGATGCCCGTTTTCGGATTATTTCGTCACGATGCGGTACCTCGCATCCCTGAAGGTTCCGACCTTCTCCGCCCTTCCGGCGGCGAGGAGTTCCTTCACGGCGGCATCGATCGTCGCCGCACTGACGTCCGGGATCATCATCCCGATCTGCCTCTTCGAGAGCGGCGTGAGGCTTTTCGAGAGGACAGTCTCCACCCTGCGCTTCTTGTTCAGTTTCTTCCCGTCGGCAATGGCGAATCTCGTATCGAGATCGATGTAACATTCGTACAGGGTACGCAGGAAATAACGGATGAACGGGAAGTAGCTGAATTCATTCTCCTTCCATCCGTCGGAAGACTGTGCCAGCGCCTGATAATATGCATTCTTTGTGGCGGCGATATACTCGTCGAGGGAGACGTACCTGCAGATGTTTATGCCGTATCTGTACAGGAGGATCATGGTCAGCAGACGGGAGGTACGCCCGTTGCCGTCCGCGAACGGATGGATGCACAGGTAATCGAGTATCACGCAGGGGACGAGCAGAAGAGGTTCGTAACCCTCCGAATCCGCGCCCGCCAGAACCAGGAACAGCTGTTCCATGCAATATCCGGTATCCTCCGCAGATACGGGGGCGAACACCAATCTGACGCTTCCGTCCGGACAGTCCTCCAATATCGCATTGTCCCTGCGTTTGTACTGTCCGCGTTCGGAATCGTTCCCCGCACGGATCTCGGAATGAAGGAGTTTCAATGTTTCCCTATCGATGCGGGAAAGACCGAGGCCTCCGTTCACCAGATCCACGGCGCGTGCGTAACCCGCCAGTTCCTCCTCAGGGTGATCTTTCGGCGTACCGCCGCGCATGACGATCTGTTCCAGACGGTCATCGGTGGTGCGGATCCCCTCGATCTCGTTGGAATACTTGACCGAGGCGAATCTGACGGCCCGGGATATCATCTCGTACTCTTTCGAATAAAGTCTTTCCCTATCCGCATCCCTGATGCTGAATGCATATACGGATTTCACCAGCTCCATGATATCCGCAGGGATGTCCCCCTTGATCTCCGAGTATCCGAATCTATGCATCTTACCATTTACTGGATATTTTTATGGCTATTTATATCTGGTTAATTTCATAAAACACCGACTTTACTCGATATTATTTTCAAAAAAATATCTGGTTAATTTCAGGTGAAAGAATGTTCCAACCTGTCGGAACGATGAGAACGGCAATGTACCAGCAAGAAAAATAAGAAGTTGGGGGCCCGCCGAGGCGGGCCCGATGTTTTGGATATCACTCGCGGCGGACGATCATGGTGACCGCGTTTCCTCCGCCGAGGCAGAGGGTGGCGCATCCGACGTCCTTCTGCCTGTCCTGCATGGCGTACAGAAGGGTGGTGAGGACACGTGCACCGGAGCATCCGATCGGATGTCCCAGAGCGACGGCGCCGCCGTTCACGTTGAAGATCTCGTCGGGGACGCCGAGGGTCTTCTTCACGGCGCAGGAGGCGGACGCGAAGGCCTCGTTGTGCTCGAACAGGTCGATGTCGTCGATGGTCATTCCGGCCTTCTTCAGGACGTGCTCGGTCGCGGGTATGGGGGCCTCCATGATCCTCTCGGGAAGGACTCCCCTCTCTCCGTATGCCACGATGGACGCCATGGGCTTGTAACCGTGCTCCTCCGCCCAGCTCCTGGATGCGATGACGAGCGCGGATGCACCGTCGGAGATCTGCGAGGAGTTCCCGGCGGTGACGATGCCGTCCTTCTTGAAGACGGGCTTCAGCTTTCCGAGGGACTCCATGGAGGAATCCTCGCGGATGCCCTCGTCCTTGTCGAAGACGATGTCCCCTTTCTTGGTGGAGATGGTGTAGGGGACGATCTCCTTGTCGAACTTCCCGTTGATCTGGGCCTGATGGGCTTTCTGGTGGCTCTCCACGGAGAGTCTGTCGGCGTCCTCACGGGTGACATTGAACCTCTCGGCGACGATCTCCCCGGTGAATCCCATGTGCCTGTCGTTGAAGATGTCCCAGAGTCCGTCGTGGACCATGGAGTCGACGACCGTCTGGTCGTTCATCCTGTATCCCCACCTCGCCCCGTTCATGAGGTAAGGAGCGTTGCTCATGCTCTCCATCCCGCCGACGGCGAGGACGTTGTACTCGCCGGCCTTAATGGCGTCGGCGCCGAGCATGACCGATTTGAGTGCGGATCCGCAGACGGCGTTGACGGTGAAGGAACCGATCTCCACGGGGAGTCCGGCTCCGATCGCGGCCTGCCTCGCGGGGTTCTGTCCGAGGCCCGCGGAGAGGACGTTGCCCATGATGCACTCCTCGATGTCCGTAGGCTCGACGCCGGCCCTCCTGACGGCCTCTTTGACGACGTGCGCACCGAGGGCGGTGGCCTTGATGCCGTTGAGTGCTTTTCCGTACTTTCCGATCGCTGTCCTGCATGCGCTTATGATTACTGCTTCTTCCATATGGAACACCCTTCTGATATTGCTCCCGATTCGCCGAGCGCAGTATATAATGGTGTCGTTCATGGATTACGGCAATTGACGAACTCAACAGGCTGGATCTCCCCCATCCTCTTCAATGGTTTGGAGAGATGCCTTCTGGCGGCCGCAGGCGGCTCGTACCAGCCGGGAACAACCCATCTGGTACATTTCCTCGTAACGGGGGTACGGGACTCCGTCCCGCATCTCCTGCAGCGGTATCCCTGTCCCTTCCCGGCGGAGGACATGGTCCTTCCGCAGGAGGGACAGACGGGATTGGATACCTTTCCGTACTCCTCCGCCGTCTTCAGGACGTGTATCTTCTCGATGTTGAGCGTACGGGGACTGTCCCTGAGCTCCCCCATGACCTCCACCTCATCGCCCGGGATCAGCCAGTCGAGGACGTATCTGAATTCGCGGGACGGCCCGTATGCGCCGCACACGACGTTCCCGTACTCCGTGTCCAACGTAACGAACGTGTGTCCTCCGCGGATGCGTTCCGCAGAAAGCACCTTCCCCCTGAGCAGATAGGAACTGTTGGGGATGAACTCCTTTCTTGAAAATTCCCTTATGATGTGGTCGTCGGTACCCTGATTGGTCTCGAAGACGACCCACCTGCTCTGGGGCTCCGTCTTGATGATTTCGTGCCCCTTTATCAGATCTGGCACATCGTCCCCTCTGAACCCGTACATCACCGGACAGGGGGTACCTGGAACCATCGCGACCTTGCGGGAACGGTCCTCCCAGCTGTTGAACGATGTGGCGATCCCGTGCTCCGCCTCTTCTATGGTAAGGGGATCGAAGATCCTCTCCGTACCCCATCTTTCGGGGGGACGGTACGCCAGAAGTTCGTATGTACGGTCCCCCGGGACCCACGCCATCCCGCACATACAGCCTATGAGACCTCTTCCGCAGCCGAGGATGAACGTCTTCGCTCCGATCCTCTCCATCTCGGGTTCGATGTCGGAACGTTTCAGAACCCTTCTGACGCCTCTCAGATAGAGATCGCGGGAAGGCCTCACCGTACTGACGACGATGCCGGGATCCGAGTCATCTGGGTCATGCAGTTCTTCGACCAGCGGGATAATCTTCTCCAGGATTTCATCCGCATCGGGTTCCCATTCAGTCTGCCCTTCGAAACAATACAGATCCCTATCCGCGATCCGCCCGATGAATGTCTTTTCCCCGGTGCCTCTTCCGAACCTCATGACGAGGGCCCCGTTGCCGCGGGTCTTCCACGGTACGGCAGGATTCAGACGGACGAGCCTCGGGAATCCGATGAGGTCGAGATCCCCTTCGACCGCGAGACGGCGGATGATCTCGGTAGCGAGATAGGTGGTGCAGTTGCCCCTCATCGAATCCGTATCGTCCGCGGCTACGAACATGCCGTCTCGATATCCGTGCGGTTATGATAATTTTACCATCGAATCCGTAAAAAACATCGTCCCGTCATCGGATTCGGTCCCGCCGACCTCGTATACCTCTCCTTCTTCGGGACCGCTGCGGGAGAAGCATTTCACCGTTTCCCCTTCGGAATCGTAAAGATCGAACACGAAACCGTTTTCCGTCTCCCGGATATCGTATACGACCCCGACGGTCCTGTCCGATGATCCGCCGCCGTCCGAGAACAGGGATGAACTCAGGATTATGAATGCGACTGCAAGACACAAAAGAAAATACTTGTCTTTCAGAATACGGACCATCAAAAAACATCTTTTCATATCCGGATTTAAAACTGACGTACTGCATGCAGCGGTCCGACCCCCACCCCTTCATTTCCAGTGGAACCCGAAAGAAAAAGTGTGCGGAAAAAATTTCATTTGAAACCGAAACAAAACAACGGTCTGATTTTATGAAATCTGCAATTTTTTGTAAAAACAGACTTCTTTTTCATTCATTTTTTCAAACGAAACCGAACGAATGAAAACGGAAAAGACCGCTGTCTCTTTCATGATATCGGCGTTCCGACGGAAACGCCGAAAAAAGATGAAAATGCTTTTCAGCAGAAGTTTCCGATTGCCCAGAAGGCAACGATCGCGACAGCGATGGCCGCGATGCATCCGGCGATAGTGAGGTAACCTTTCATCGATAGGTCTCCGTTACGGTTGGATGATATCAGAATCACTTATTAAACATTCGTTTCGGCACTTCAAAACAAAAAAATATTTTTGTTTGAAAAACGAGTGGAAAATGAAAAAACGGACAACGGATTTTTCGTTGCCGGCGAACCATTATATGTAAGTTATATGTTAGGTTTTTCCACAGGAATAAGGGGTATTTCAAGTGGCGGATTCCATCTTCAAAAAGTATCTTGAAAAGAAGAATGTTCTGATCAAAAACCGCGGAATCCTCCAGACCACCTACGTTCCGAACGTCCTTCTCCACAGGGACCGTCAGATCGAGGAGATCGTCGACATCGTCGCACCTTCCCTCGATAAAGACAAACCTTCCAATATTCTGATCATCGGACAGACCGGTACCGGAAAAACCGCTGTTGTAAATTTTGTCGGTCATGAACTCGAAAAAGCCGATATAGGAACGAACAACTGCAGATATATCTACGTCAACTGCGAAGTCATCGATACTCCATACAGTATCCTGTACAACATCTCTAATCAAATTATCACAGATCCGAACAAGAGCATTCCGTTCACCGGATGGAGCATAGAGAAGGTCTTCAATGAACTTGCGAAATTCATCGATGACGAGAACAAGGTGTTCATCATAGTTCTCGACGAAATTGACATGTCCTTCAAGAAGAACGGTGACGACATCTTCTATTATCTTACGACCATCAACGAGATGCTGAAAAAATCGAGAGTTTCCATCATTGGCATCACGAACAATTCGATGTTCGCGGAGAAACTTCTTTCTCCGAGGATCAAAAGCAGGCTCGGAGAAGAGAAGATCATCTTCCCTCCTTATTCTCCGGAACAGCTCATCGATATCCTTTCCAATAGAGCGGAACAGGCATTCTATCCGAATGTCCTCGACAATTCGGTCATTCCTTATTGCGCCGCAATTTCGGCGCAGGGTTCCGGAGATGCGAGAAAAGCCCTCGATCTCCTGAGGATATCCGCCGATATCGCCGAAAGGAACGGCGACGCAGTCATCACTTCGGCGCATGTGGATTATGCGAGACAGAAGATAGAACTCGATGCAGTCGTGGAAGTGATAAAGACTCTTCCCGACCAGTCGAAGATCGTCCTCATGAGTATCATCAAAACACCGTCCACTTCGGATACCGGTTCGGTCACCACCGGGGAAGTGTACACCACCTACACCGGTTTCAGCAAAAATCTCGGATACAATCCCCTTTCGCAGAGGATGGTCGCCAACATGATCTCGGAATTGGATATGCTGGGCATCATCACTGCAAGGGTGAAATCTTTCGGCAGAGGTGGCAGAACCAGAGAGATCGAGGTCAACAAAGTCTCCAAGGATGTCTTCTCCATCCTGAATTCCGATGACATCTTCAAAGGGATGGATTACATTCCCACGAACAAACAGACGACTCTCTACTGAGCCGTTCTTCGGATTTTCCGGTGGATGGGATTGATTATCTTTCCACTGGAAATGAAGGGGTGGGGGTCTGTTTTTCACCCGTATCTTTTTCCCGACGGTTCCACTGGAAATGAAGGGGTGGGGGTGTTGGTTTCATAACGGATGTGTTCCGCAACGGGAACAGTCCACATGCCGCGGGTATCGGATTTTTGCGGCGTCGGATGTGTCAGATGCGGAAGAACGGGTTCTTATTCCTTTCCTTTTATGGGATCCTGCCGGCCTTTCTTCGCTTTCCTGATGCCGAAACAGTCGGTCATGTATCCTGCGGCCGCGAGCACTATCACCAAAGTGATGAATGCGACCGCCAGATTCCCGATGCTGTTGGGTGCCCAGGAATTCAGCGCACCCGTGTTTCCGTTGGCCATGAGTTTCAGAACTCCGAGCCAGGGTATCTCCACCCATGCGACCGATCTGATCTTATCTTCGCTTACGAGGTCCCTGTACACGCCTATCGTCTGATCGAAATCCCTGTTGGTGGCCGCATTGTCTCCCATCGTCAGATATCCGCTTTCGTCCCTGTCGAGGTTATCGAGGCAGATACCCGCGGTCTTTCCGGAGTATCCTATGTCGTAAAGAATCAATGTGCCAGACAATCTGTTCCAATCGGACGAACCGGTGCAGTTCCATAATTTGGTCCCGGTCTCCGTCCCGTCGTCCGTGTAATATTTCAGCGGTTCGGCGGACCAGGTCCCGTCGCCGTTGCTCTCGAGCCACAGCACGGCGCGGTGGATGACGGGATTCCCGGTGTTGCGTTCGTACACGATGACCGATCCGTATTCCCCGAAGGATCTGTATCCGGAGTGGTATCCTTCCACATAACTGACGATCTGGGTCTTTTCGGGGGATTTCACGAGTACCATGTCCCCGGTATCGATGATCCCGATCTCCGAGGAGGTTCCGTGCTGCATGCTCTGGGACTCCACGACCGTGAACGGGGGACTGACGCCGGAGGCCTCCCTTACGGCGTAATTGCCCCCGATGATCACCGCGGCGAGGACCGCTATGATCAGAATGAAGTTGCGGACGTCCTTCTTCACGGAGACCGCGAAGGTATTTCCCGATAATAAACTAGTTATGTCCTCACCCGATTGACGGTCTCATGGAAAGACCGTCCGCCGACAGATATTTCATGGATATGGCAAAGCTCGCCTCCACCCGTTCGACATGTCTCAGACGTGCCGTCGGCGCGGTCATCGTGAAGGACAAACACATCCTCTCCACCGGTTACAACGGGGCCCCCCGCGGCACCCGCCACTGCGAGGAGACCGGATGTATGAGGATCGAACTGAATATCCCGTCTGGCACAAGGCACGAACTGTGCCGCGGCGTCCACGCGGAGCAGAACGCGGTCGCACAGGCGGCGTACTTCGGGACCAGCGTCAAGGGCGCCACGATCTACACCACCACCTTCCCCTGTTCCCTCTGCGCCAAGATCCTGATTAACTCCGGCATTCAGGAGATCGTGTACGACGAGGGGTACATGGACGACCTCTCGAAATCCATCCTCTCCGAGACGGGGATAAAGATCCGCAGGGTCGGTCCCGGAGAGGACGGTTCCCAGTGATCCGTTTTTAAACTCTGCTGCGGAAATATCCGAAAAAGGCCCCTCTTCTACCATATTCTATAAGGGATAGAGATTGGATTGACCGATGGCTATTAAATATAATCAGACGGATACAAACCCCCACGAATAGTCGGGGAGTGTAATTTGAGCCGAACTGACATACTTTCGGAAATAAAGGAGGCTGAGTCCAAAGCGGACGAGACGGTCGCACAGGCCGAATCGGATAAAAAGACCGCTGTGGCTCAGGCCCGCAGGGATTCTGTCAAGAGGATACAGGACGAGAGCGCCGCAGAGCGCGCCGCCCTCGAGTCCGCTCTGGCAGCGGAGCAGGCGATTCTCGATGCTGAGAAGGAGACCAAACTTGCCGAAGGCAAGACGGCCGCCGCCCAGATCGAGAGCGTCGCGAAGGATAAGATCAAGGAAGTCAACGATTTCCTCACGAATGAATTCGAGAGGGCAATAGATGCTTCTTCCTGAGTCGATGAGTAGGATTGTGATTGTGGGTACCAAGACCCGCATGGAGGACGCTATCAATGCGTTCTACAGCGAAAAGGCCATCCACGTGATCGATCATACCACCGGCGACGACGGACTCTCCATCGGAGCCCCCGTACAGGGGACGTCCAAGGCATCCGAGAGGCTGCTGAAGATCAAAGCGATGGAAAAAGAGTTGGGGATCAAAAAGAACACCAAGACCGCCAATATCGCTGTCGAAGATGTGGTAAAGCGCATCGAGGACGGCGAGGTCGAGAGCGTCGAAGACGAGGTCCTTAAGGCCGTCGACGCAAGGAATGATCTTACCCAGAAAATCACTGAATTAAACGCTAAAAAAAAGATTTTTGAGACTTTGAAGAGACTGCCTCTGACACTCGACCTCTACAGCGGGTACAGGTCCCTGGCGGTCCTCGTCGGTACGACTTCGTCCGACGCAGCAGCCGTTTCCATCGACGGTGCCGAAGTGTTTTCCGCTTTTGACAAGAAGGAGGGCGGCGTCGTGGCCGTCTTCGTCAGGTCCGAAGGGAAGGCAGCGGCCGCCGACGCCCTCAACGCGTACGGTTTCGTCGAGATGACCGTTCCGGTCTTCACGGAGAAGATTACTGCGGAGGGTGCGTACCAGAAGGTGGAATCGGAGATCTCCGAGGCCGCCGAGGCACTCGAGGCCGAGAACAAGACCCTCGAGGCTCTCAAAGCGAAGTACATGTCCTTCCTCAGGGGAAGCGACGAAGAGCTGTCCATCGAGGTCGAGAAAGGGTCCGTCCCTCTCAGGATCGCGGTGAGCAAGTACGCATACGTCATGGACGCATGGGTGCCTGCAAAGAAAGCGGACGCCATCAAAGCCAACCTCGAGCAGAAGCTCGGGGACGACATATACGTGGAGTTCCAGGAGACCCGCGGAAGGAGTCTCGCAGATTCCGAGGCCGCGGAGCCCCGTTTCAGAAGCGTTCCGACGAAACAGAACAACGGAAACGTGGTCGGCGAGTTCGAGTATGCCACGAGCATGGTCGACGTGCCCAAGTACCAGGAGATCGACCCGACCTTCCTGATCGCCATCTTCCTGCCCCTGTTCTTCGGATACATGATCGGAGACATCGGGTATTCAATACCCTTCATAATCATCGGCGCATACGGACTGAAGTACGCCAAGAACAAAGACTGGCGTTCCATCGGTCTCGTCCTGTTCTTCGGAGGAATCTGGGGAGCGATCTTCGGTATGTTCTATTACGGTGAGATGCTGGGAATGCATTTCATCGGCGGAGAATATAATGCGGCCGGCGTATGGCAGTGGTATTCCGACAGTGCCGCCAACGACGGTACGAACATCACGTGGGACTGGATCCTCGGAGTTCACTTCCCCGAGTGGTTCTACGAGATGCTGCCCAACGTCGCTCACGGCGAGGGTGTCGGAAAACTCGAAGATGTCGGATTCCTGCTTAAGATGTCCGTGTACATCGGTATCGTGCACCTTCTCATCGGACAGCTGGTCGGTATGTACAACATGCTGATCCAGAGGGGCGGCAAGTTCGCCTTCATCCACAAGGGAGGAATGATCTTCTCCTTCTTCGGAATGATCTTCCTGTGCTACGCTCTCACCGACTACATGTTCAACAGTGCCAGCATCGGCGAGGGCATCACGCTCGTCACCTTTGTCCTCGGCATCGTGTTCATCATCGCGGGAGTCGGAATAAACATCAAAGCGGAAGGAGCAATGCAGGCCGTGATGGGAATCCCCGAGATCATCGGGCAGATCCTGTCCTACACCCGTCTGGCGGCTATCGCCATGTCGAAGGCCGGTATGGCACTTGCGTTCAACTACATCATCTTCAAGATGATCATTCCCAGCCACACCGTGGACGGGTTCATCTATCTGGACTACTCGTCCGGAATTGCACTCGTCGTCGTGGCGGTCGTTATGTTCGCTTTCCTGCATCTGGTCGTCTGGACCCTCGGAATCCTCTCGGCAGGTCTGCACGCCTTAAGGCTGCAGTACGTCGAGCTCATGATGAGGTTCTTCGACGGAGGAGGAAAGAGGTTCGCCCCGCTCAGGGAGGACCGTGACAAAACCTTTTTCAGCAAAAAAACAAGCACAATTAAAGAGGTTTGATTAAAATGATAGAGAATGGAATCGTGGACATTACCCCTGGACTTATCGCTGTCGGAGCAGGACTTGCCGTCGGACTCGCCGGTATCGGAACCGGTATGGGTGAGAAAGACATCGGAGCAGCTGCAGTCGGTGCAATCACCGAGGACTCCTCCCTCTTCGGAAGGGCCATGATCTTCACCGTTCTGCCTGAGACTATCGTCATCTTCGGTCTTGTCGTCGCCGTCATGGCAATGTTCGTCCTGTGAGTTCTAGAGGCCTTAATATGGCACTAGACAGCGTGACGAAGGAGATCCAGGCGTCTGCCGAGGCCTCCGTAGCCAAGATCCGCCAGGACCAGGCCGCGGAGATCGATGCCATCCAGCAGCAGACCGACGCCCAGATCGCCAAGATGAAAGAAGCTCAGGACAAGAAGGTCGCCGAAGCCAAAGAGACCCTTGACCGTCAGGAGCGCTCCAGCGCGGAGCTCGAGAGCAAGAAGATCGTTCTCGCCAAGAAGAAGGAGATTCTCTCTCGCGCATTCGAGTCCGCACTCGCGGAACTCGAGAACGCCCCCGCAGACCGCAAACTGGCGTACTACAAGGCAATGGTGGCTTCCGCGAAGACCATCATCCCCGAGCCCAAGGCCATCATGTCGGTGAACGATGACTTCAGCGCATCCGACCTCGGAGTCGGAGCCGTCGAGAAGGATGCAAGCATCTCTTCCGGACTCCTGCTTCAGAGCGCAGACGGATCCGTAGAGGTCGACATGCAGTTCCGCGTGATCCTCCAGGGCATCTGGGACAAGAACCTGAAGCAGCTGTCCGATATACTGTTCGGGTGAAGAAATGTTCAACCGCAGCGGAGCAGGCAACTACGCGTACACTTCCGCGAGAGTTAAGGCGAAGAAGTCGAAACTCCTCAAGGAAGAAGACTACAACAAGATGCTCATGATGACCGTTCCCGAGATATCGCACTATATCAGCGATGCCGGCTACTCCAAGGAGATGGCGGACCTCGGAAACAGGTACTCGGGCCTCTCGCTCGTCGAGTACGCCACGTATGCCAACATGGCGAAAGCCTTCCGCAGCATCCTGAACTCCTCCACCGGGGCATTGAGCCGGATGGTTGACGCGTATCTCACCAAATGGGACTTCGAGAACCTCAAGGTCATCATGCGCGGAAAGAAGTACGGACTCCCCGTCGAGGAGATCCGCGAGGACCTCGTCCCCGCAGGAAACCTCTCCGACGAGGACCTGGACAAGATGCTTTCCCTCACCGCAGTCGAAGACATGATCGCGGTGTTCTCGAAGAAGATCCATCTCTCGGTACCCGACGATGTGATCTCCTCCTACAAGGCCAGCGGTATCCTCGGTACCATCGAGGATGTGCTCGTGAAAGAGTACTACAAGAACCTGCTGGCTTCCATCAGTTCCAGCGACAGGCCTTCCCAGATCTTCCGCACGTACGTCAAGTCGTGCATCGATCTGAAGAACGTCGAGACCGTCCTCAAATTCAAGGCGGACGGCCTCAGCGGCGACGTCGTCATGGACTACTGGATCCCCGGAGGCGCAGAGGTGGACGAGAAGGTCATGTCCCAGCTCGCAGCAGCACAGGACATTCAGGCCGCCGTCAACGAGATGCAGCAGCTCAGGATGTATTCGGAAATCAAGGACTCGCTATCCCAGGACGCCAGCATTCTGGATGTCGTGGGTGTTATCGGAAGATACAGAATCGAACTTGCAAACAAGGTCGGACACATGTATCCCCTTTCCGTCATCCCCGTCGTGGATTACATCATCCACAAGGAGAACGAAGTTAGGAACATCAGGATGATCGCCCACGGGACCGACAGCGGTCTCGACAGGGACACCATGAAGAAACTGCTGGTGATCTGATGGAGATAGGAGTCATTGGCAGCGATGAGTTCACACTCGGATTCCGCCTCGCCGGAGTCAGGAGGGTGTTCGTCGCTGATGAGAACAATTACCAGGAAATTATGCAGGAAGCGATGTCCGATGCCAATATCGGTATCCTCGCAGTGAATGCGAACGACCTGCAGTATCTGCCCGCCAACATGAAGACGAAGGTCATGGATTCCATCCAGCCCGTCGTCGTACCCATTGGCGGAGACCAGAGCGACCTCCGTGAGAAGGTCAAGAAGGTTATTGGCGTTGATTTGTACAAGACAGAGGATGAATGAATGAGCACTGAGGGTGTAATTTACAGGGTCGCCGGTCCTGTCGTGACCGCCACCGGTATCTCTCCCAGGATGTACGATGTCGTACACGTCGGGAACGAGAAACTGATGGGCGAAGTCATCAAGATCGTTGGCGACTATTCTATCATCCAGGTATACGAGGACACCACCGGTATCAAACCGGGAGAGCCGGTCACCAACACCGGTCTGCCTCTCGCCGTTGAGCTCGGTCCGGGACTTCTGACTTCCGTTTACGACGGAATCCAGAGGCCTCTTCCCGTGCTCAGGGACATGACCGGGGACTTCATCGGACGTGGAGCCACCGCACCTGGACTTAGCAGAGAGACCAAATGGGACTTCGTTCCGACCGTGAGCGTCGGCGACGAGGTCCAGGGAGGAAGCGTTGTCGGAACCGTTCAGGAGGGTCCGATGGTCCACAAGATCATGCTTCCCCCGAACGTGAAGAAAGGAAAAGTCGAAGACATCAAATCCGGTTCCTTCACCGTCGACCAGCCCATCGTGACCGTCGACGGCGTAGAGTACCCCATGATGCAGAAATGGCCTGTCCGTGCGCCCAGGCCGGTCACCGAGAAGTACAACCCCGATGTCCCCCTGGTCACCGGACTCCGTGTCCTCGACACCATGTTCCCCCTCGCGAAGGGAGGAGCGGCCGCAATCCCCGGTGCGTTCGGTACCGGAAAGACCGTTACCCAGCAGTCCCTCGCGAAATACTCCGATGCCGAGATCGTCGTCTACATCGGATGCGGAGAGCGCGGAAACGAGATGACCGAGGTTCTTACCGAGTTCCCCGAGCTGAAAGATCCGAAGACCGGCGAGTCCCTCATGAAGAGGACCATTCTGATCGCGAACACCTCCAACATGCCTGTCGCGGCCCGTGAGGCGTCCGTCTACACCGGAATGACCATCGCCGAGTACTTCAGGGACATGGGATACAACGTCGCTCTGATGGCCGACTCCACCTCCAGGTGGGCAGAGGCCATGAGAGAGATCTCCTCCAGGCTGGAAGAGATGCCCGGAGAAGAGGGATACCCCGCATACCTGTCCGGAAGGCTTTCCGAGTTCTACGAGCGTGCATGCCGCGGTAAGGCGCTGTGCGGCGAGGACGGTTCCATCTCCGTCATCGGTGCCGTTTCTCCTCCCGGAGGAGACCTTTCCGAGCCTGTCACTCAGAACACCCTGCGTATCGTCCGTGTCTTCTGGGCACTGGACACGAAACTCAGGGAGAGGCGTCACTTCCCGACCATCAACTGGCTGACCTCGTACACCATGTACGACAAGCAGCTGTCCGACTGGTTCAAGAAGAACGTCGGAGAGGACTTCCCCGCGCTCAAGTCCTGGGCAATGGGAGTTCTCCAGAAAGAGTCCGAACTGCAGGAGGTCGTGCAGATGGTCGGTTCCGACTCCCTGCCCGACGAGCAGAAGATCACTCTCGAGGTCGCCAAGATGATCCGTGAGATCTACCTGCAGCAGAACGCATACCACCCCGTGGACTGCTACTGCCCGCTTCCCAGGCAGTACACCATGCTCAGCCTGATCAAGAAATACTCCGACCTCGCCGACAAGGCCCTGAAGTCCGGAGTAGCGGTCGACAAGATCGCCTACCTGCCCGTGAGGCAGAGGTTCCAGCAGGCCAAGTACGAGGAGAAGGTCGACGAGGAGCTCGCCGCCGTCTCCAAGGACATGGACGAGCAGTTCAGCAAACTGGAGGCTTGAAAATGGCAACCGTAGCTAAAGAGTACAAGACTATCTCCCAGATCGCCGGACCTCTGGTATTCGTGAAGAAGACCGAGCCCGTCGGATACAAGGAGCTCGTTTCCGTCAGGCTTTCCGACGGATCCATCAAGAGAGGAGAGGTTCTCGACTCGTCCGACGACCTGGTTGTCGTTCAGATCTTCGAGGGAACCACCGGAATCGACAGGGCCGCCTCTGTCCGCTTCCTCGGCGAGACCATGAAGATGCCTGTCTCCAAAGAGATGCTCGGAAGGGTCCTCAACGGAGCAGGAGACCCTCTGGACGGCGGAGCCAAGATCGTTCCCGAGAAGGAACTCGACATCGCCGGAGCAGCCATCAACCCCTGGGCAAGGGACTCGCCCGCCGATTTCATCGAGACCGGTATCTCGACCATCGACGGAATGAACACCCTCGTCAGGGGACAGAAGCTGCCTATCTTCTCCGCATCCGGACTTCCCCACAACGATATCGCCCTGCAGATCGCAAGGCAGGCGAAGGTCCGCGGAGAGAACGAGGAGTTCGCCGTCGTGTTCATCGCCCTCGGTATCACCAACGAGGAGAAGCAGAAGTTCATGAACGAGTTCGAGAGGACCGGCGCCCTGAAGAACGCCGTCGTCTTCCTGAACCTCGCGGACGACCCTGCCGTCGAGCGTATCGCCACCCCGCGTCTGGGACTCACCACCGCGGAGTACATGGCATTCGAGCTCGGAATGCAGGTTCTCGTCATCATGACCGACATCACCAACTACTGCGAGGCTCTCCGTCAGGTCGGAGCCGCCCGTGAGGAGGTGCCCGGAAGGCGTGGATACCCCGGTTACATGTACACCGACCTCGCTCAGCTGTACGAGCGTGCCGGAAGGATCAAGGGCAAGAAGGGTTCCATCACCCAGATCCCCATCCTTACCATGCCCGGTGCGGATATCACCCACCCCATCCCCGATCTGTCCGGATACATCACCGAGGGTCAGATCGTTCTGTCCATGGATCTCCACAGGGCAGGAATCTACCCGCCGGTCAACGTCAGCAGCTCTCTGTCGAGGCTGATGAACTCCGGTATCGGAAAGGGAAAGACCCGTGACGACCACAAGGCCGTCTCCGACCAGCTGTACGCCTCGTACGCGGAAGGAAAGGACCTCAGGGGTCTCGTCGCCATCGTCGGAAAGGACTCCCTGTCCGCAAAAGACAGGAAGCTCCTGGACTTCGCCGACCTCTTCGAGGACCGTGTGGTCCGCCAGGGAATCGACGAGGACCGTTCCATCGAGACCACTCTCGACATCGCTTGGGACATCCTGAAGGAGCTCGACCTCGATCAGCTCACCAGGATCGACAAGAAGTACATCGAGAAGTACCTCCCGAAGAAGGAGTGAACCGGTCATGGCAGCCCACGATATCACCCCGACCCGCTCCGTACTTCTGGACCTCAAGAGAAGGATCAAACTGTCCCAGTCGGGACACAAGATCCTGAAGATGAAGAGGGACGGCCTCATCATCGAGTTCTTCGAGGTAATGGAGAAGGCGAGGCAGATGCGTGCCGGCGTTGCAACCGATTTCGAAGTTGCGATGAAGAAGATCACCATCGCAAGGGCTATCGACGGTGAGGTCAACGTGAGGAGCGCCGCATACGCGCTCAACAGGTACCCCACCGTCAAGCTCTCCAGCAAATCCATCATGGGAATGATGGTCCCCAAGGTAGAGGCCGACTCCATCCACACCGATATCCTGAACAAGGGTTACGGTGTGCTCGATACCTCCGCCTACGTCGAGGAGGCCGCAGCGGCTTTCGAGAAACTTCTCGAGACGCTGATCCGCGCCGCCGAGGTCGAGACCACCATGAAGAAACTGCTGGACGAGATCGAGAAGACCAAGAGAAGGGTCAACGCCCTGGAATTCAAGATCATTCCCGAGCTCAAGGAAGCCGAGAGGTTCGTGAAATTCCGTCTCGAAGAGATGGACAGGGAGAACACCACCCGTCTCAAACACATCAAGAAGAAGGGAGCGGCTATCGAGTGAGAAAAAGCATAGAGGAACGCCTGGAAGATATCAGGGAAGACCCCAAAAAGCTGAAAAGGGCCTTCACCGCGATATGGATCGTGGCGTACGCTATGCTCATGCTCGGAGCTTTCATCATTCTTGCTGTGATCTTCACGGAACGGTTCTGACACCGGTAAACGTCTTATACAATTCAACGGCGGGGCTTCGGCCCCGCCAACCGGATTGCTGTTCATTCCGCAGCGTCCGTTTCACGGGAAAATACGATTAGGCAGCGTGAGCTCTGTCTTTTTTATTGAAAAATGCGGCCGGAACTTCACTTCTTGAAGTTCTTCATCATGACGCTGCCGCTTCCCAGTTCCACCAGGGGCATGATGGAAGGCTCGGGGTTGAAGTTGTGCATCTTCTGATAATCGGTCTGCGACTGCCAGGTGGAGGCGTTGATCATCTTGACGCCCCTGTAATCCATCCTTCCTGTCCCGTGGACGTGTCCCGTGACGAATATGTCGGGCACCTCCTCCATGACGAGGTAGTCCTTCTTCTCGGGGGCCAGGGCATTCCTCATGCCGTACAGCGGGGCCAAATGCCTCCTGGTGACCATTTCCTTCATGACCGCGATGGGATTGTCGTACGACAGCCCTCTGACGCTGGAGATGAAGTCGTCGATGCTCTTTCCGTGATAGGATGTCACGAGCCTCCCCTCGATCTTCAGATTGATGGGGTTCCCGACCATCATTATGCTGCTGTCGAAGGTCTTGGTGTAGGCTTCCGACAGGGCCGGCTGCGGTTCCGCGAGACGGCACGCATCGTGGTTCCCGGGGTGGATGACGATCTTGATCCAATCGGGGATCTCTTTGAGATACTCCGACAGGGTCTCGTACTGCTTGTAGATGTCCATGATCTCCAGGTCTTTCTCCTGTTCCGGATAAGCCCCGATACCGTCGACGACGTCCCCCGACATGACGATGTAGTTCAGGCCCGCATCGGCGGCGTTGTGCCTGAGCCACTGGATCATGTTTTCCCAGTCGTTCTTCAGGAACTCCTTGCTTCCGATGTGGATATCGGACAGGAACGCGACGGACGACGTCGAATCGGACGGGACCCATTTGTTCCCCGGCGGCACATCGGGTTTCACGATGGTCTCGGGTATGAACAGTCCTTTGCTGTCGGTGAATCTGCCGGTGACTCCGATGACCTCGTCGTTGACGAACATCTGTTCGGCCAGGGGCGATTCCTTGGAAATGAACACGGAGCAGGAGTCGGTCTCGTCCTCTACCGTGAGGATGGTGTGCCCCGTCTTCGTAATCCTCTTCTCGTAGACCATCCCGACGATGTTCATGCTGTCCCTGTTGAGGTCCTTCGCACGCTCGATGGTCATGGACATGCCGAAGTCCTTGCGTCTGTTGATGATCTTCTTCAGGAGGGTGTACCTGCTGCGGAAGTACGTCGCGAAATCCGTCAGGGTCCCGGTGCATGTGCTGTCGCCCGTGATGTCCGTCCCGGGCACCACGGTGAGGTCCGGGTCGCGTTTGATCTTGGGGGAGATGACCTTCTGGCTCTCCATGAGGGATTTGTCCCCCTCCAGGAATTTGTACACGTCCTCCTTGGTGACGAACATGGTACTTCCCGCAAGGGAGTTCAGCAGAGTGTTGACGAACTCCATCGGATATCCGTTGGATTCTATGATCTCCAGAGCCTCCGGTGAGAGGAAAAGATTCTTTTTCGCGGCCGCCGACAGGACCTCGTCTTTCTGCATACGCTTCCCCAATCGCTGTCCCGATTAAAGCCGTTGTGCTACATGCAGCCGTGGAATCCCATTAATACCTGCTTGCGGTTCACATTTCCATGGCAGATGTGACGGTATCGTGCCCCGTATATCCCAGCGAGGATCCCGAAAAGGTGAAAGCGGCTCTTCTGAGCATATTCCCCACGGGGGATTTCGTACTGGCCGACGGCACCATGAGCGGGTCGGCGGACCTCGTCCGTTTCTCGGAACTCATCAGGAGACAGAAGATCCTCGATACCGCAAGGTCCCAGATGCAGAAAGGCATCCGCAAGGGGAAGGGTTTCACGGTGTTCAGCCTCAACAAGCAGGTCGCCACCGTCGGGAAGATCTCCTTCGTGGATTACCGCACCGCCCTCGGAACCGTATCCGTCACCGTTTCCGATGAGGATCTCGACGCTTTGATCGACAGGGTCGCGCCGATGACTGTAAACGGAGAGGAAGTGAAGCAGTGAACGCCATCGGAGTGTCCTGCCCCGATTTCGGAAAAGAGGATTTCGGGCAGTGTCTTGAGAAGATATCCGGGCATTTCAGGCATTGGGAGATCTTCTCCGAGATGAATCACTCCGTCCAGAGGATATCCGGTTCCTTCCATGGGATCGCGGATTCCCTGGGAATGACGTTCTCCGTGCATTCCGCCATAGCCGATACCAACGCGGCCGCGCTCAATCCCCGTATGAGGGAGGCTTCGGCCATGGAGTTCATGTCCGAGATGGAAGCGGCCTCCGAGATGGGTGCGCAGACGATCACCGTGCATCCCGGCCTGATCAATCTGGCACTTTCGGATGTCAGGAAGAGGAGCATAGCTGCGGCGCAGGAGACCATGAGGGTTCTGGACCGTGCCCAGGCCGAATACGGCGTGAAGGTGGCGGTGGAGAACATGCCGGATTTCTTCGCGATGCTCGGCAGGACCGCCTCCGAACTGGAGGAGATAGTCGATTCCACGGATCTGGGTATATGCTTCGATATCGGGCACGCCAATACGATGGGTCAGATCGATGCGATGATCGAGACCTTCGGCGACAGGATCGCCAATGTGCATATCCATGACAATATGGGTGTCAAAGACGACCACATGACGATCGGTACGGGCACCATCGATTTCCGCAGCATCATCCCGAAATTGAGGTTCTACAAGGGCAATTACATCATCGAGAGCAAGACCCTGGAATCTGCGGTCGAGTCGCAGGAAGTACTGAAGAAGATCCTGTCCGAGTGATGTGCCAGATCTTCATTTTTCGCTCTTTTCCCCAGGGATCTCCGGGAACGCAGGCATCTCCCTGACATCGTAGACCGCGCGGTTGCGGTTGAGGATCCAGTATACCAGGAAGAACACTCCCGCAAACATCAGGATCATGTCTGCGATGACCCCCAAGACCGGGACCAGGGATGCGGTGTCGTTGACGAAGTGTATGAGTATGGAGACGTGGAGCCCGTACTGCACGTACGCATAGGCGAATATCAGGCCTGCCGCGAACGTTTGGATGATCTTGACCCATCCCCATCCCTCGTAATGTGCCAGACCGAAAAGTACCGCACTGAGGATGATGAAGACGAATGCCGTCTTGCTCATCCCGAATCCTCCCAGGAGGAGTTTCCAGGACCTTGCGCCGCGGCCTGCCAGAAGGGCCACGGCCGCCACGGGTATGCCCACCGGGATGACGCGGTAGGCGATCTCCTCCTGGAACCCTGCGTTGGTTAAGAGGAACGTCAGGATATTGTCGGAATACTCGTTCATCCACGATGCGTCTACGGAATGTCCTCCCGAGCCCATGATGAAGAAGTAGATCATCGATATTCCGAGGGAAGTCGCCAGCAGGGTGGCGCAGACACCCATGTCGCTATGTGCCAGATTTCCGGATCTCACACTGTCGGCCGTCAGGCTCCTGCGGAGCGTAAGCAGTATGCAGACCCCTATGACGATGACTTCGAAGACGAAGTACGCACAGAGCAGCGTTCCCCTCATCCTGAACAGCACTATGTCGCTGAGCCCCAGGGGGATGTAGACGCCCAGGGATTTTCCTCCGAGTTCGTCCAGGATCCCTGCGCTTCTGGAGAGCACGACGATGAATGCCGCGATGCACAGGATTATGAACAGTACGGTGCAGGCTGCGGCGACGGGATTGAACACGTCTTCGAGGATCTTCTTCTTCCCGGTCCCGTCCGTACTCGGAGGCATGTCCGCAAGAGATCTTCCGCAGCTCCTGCAGTACGCATCCCCGCGTTCCCTGCATATCTGACACATCGGACACCCCGAGGTATCCAGAGGCCTTCCGCAGCTCCTGCAGTACGCATCCCCGCGTTCCCTGCATATCTGACACATCGGACACCCCGAGGTATCCAGAGGCCTTCCGCAGTTTCCGCAGAAGCGGGCCCCTCTGGCGCGCCATTCCGCACATCTGGCACATTCACCGTTGCTCTGCATCGGATCCCTCCAGCAGGGGCAGGATTCCCTTCACGCGTTCGGTCTCCACGACCGCGAGGAGGGAGGATCTGTACTTGGCCGTATCGCAGATCTCCGCCGCGATGTGCTCTTCTCTCCTCCTGTTCAGTTTTCCGTAGCCTTTCACGGAGGATATGTGTTCGTCCCACATGGCGGCCAGTTCCTCCGGGGTGGAGGCATCCATCTTCTTCCTGAGGCCTTTCTTGGCAAGTCTGTGTTCGGATGTGAACTCGAAGGCTTTCACGCAATCCATGTATGCGGTGTCGTAATCGTAATCGTTCATATCCAGCGGGATGACTTCGATCCCGTCCTCCCTGCAGAGGTCCACGATCTCGCAGAATGCGGGGGACGGGGTGATCACATCTCCGAAGACGGACATCTTCTTCGCATAGATGACGTCTAGTTCGCTGACCTCCATGGTCTCCAGGGATTCCCTGTCCCTTTTCCTGAGGGCATCCAGCGCCTCTATGCCCAGAGATGCGCCGTAGGCCTCGTAATTCCCGTAGGCTTCCTTCACCTTCTCCGCTTCGCAGGCGAGTCCGTTCACCACGGGCAGGATGTCCACGCGGCAGTCCCCTATGTTCAGATGTATCATTTCTTCGTACTCCGGGAGAGGATGATGTCGGTGAGTTCCGTCTTATCGTCGATCTTTCTGAGTTCGTCGTCTGTGACAAGGGCCGTGGACTTGATGTTGTCCGTGCGGTGCTTCTTCTGGACGATGACCACCGAGTGTTTATTGGTCAGATTGGACAGTTCCGATGCGATGAGGGCCTTCTGTATGAGTTTGCTCTCCTCCGTGCTCACCCCGGTCAGGAGGACCATGTTATGCTCGTTGTCGCGGGTGATGGCCTCGAAGGGGCCCCTGATGAGGGGGGTTATGGCGAATCCTATGTTCATGAGGCGGTCCAGGGGTTCGCTGCCCGCCGTCGCATTCTTCCCGAAGAGTTCGTGGGACCTGACGTTCTCGTCCTTCTGATAACTGAACGGGTCCAGAGGTTCGATGATGGGCGTATCGAGGAATTCCTCCAGCCTCAGCGCCGCATCGATCATGGCACCCATCCCGTTCTCGTACATTTGGATGGTACGCCTCGAGACGCCTGCGGTCTCGGCGAGGGTTCCCAGACTGATGCCCCTCTCCTCGCGGAGCTGGCGGAGGGTGTCGCTGTCTATCTTGACGTAGAGTCCGCCGGGTGCGGCGAAAATGAACGGCGGGACCTCCTCCAGAAGCTGGTCGGCGAGGGTCTCGTTGGAGATTATCGGGATCTTGAATCTGGTGTAGATAATGCCCTTCTCCAGTTTGCCGGAGCTGGACGTCTCCCCGACGAGGATGGGGCTCGCGTCGAGGGCGTCGGCCATTATCTTCATCTCGTCGGCGTTCTCGCGGGAGAACGCATCGACGTTGCTGAGGATCTTTATGATCAGGACGGTTTTGTCTCTGCGGCCTACCACATCGAAGCATATGCTGCGTATGTTGATAGCCGAGGAAACGTCGAATCCCGCCTTGGCCAGAATGGCGCGGGTCGTGTTGATCATATCCTCTCTTGCCATGATTCCGAGTAGATTTGTACGTCTATATCTGGATTTGCTTCTGCGGAATCCCTGCGGGGGGATCCTGCCGGCGGCAGTCCGTATCCCGGCGGGCTGCGGAAGACGGGTTCCGCGGAACGGAAAAGAAAAGCGCGGGACCGTCTGCGGGATGGGACGGGAGAGAGGGGATGCCCCTCTCCCTTCGGAGGTATTTTCTCGCATCTGGGTCATTCGACGGAGATCCTGGTTTTCCGCTCCGCCGGCTTGACCGGGTTCACGGTCACCTCGAGGATCCCGTTGTTGTAGGTGGCCTTGGCGGAACTTATGTCCACGTCGCAGGGCATCGCGAGGGTCTTCGAGAATTTCTTCCTCTCGGTGTTCACGGATATCGTCAGGGACGAAGGCGTTCCGTCCAGTACGATGTCCTCTTTGTTCACTCCGGGGATCTCCGCGGTCGCTCTGACCACGTCGCCGTCCATGACGACGTCGGTGAGGGGCTCCGCGATCATTCCGAAGGGGGTCGTGGCGGCCAGTCCGCCCTCCTTCGCGCTGTTCCCGAACTCCTGTACGTGGGGGATCCCGTCGGGACCCTGGTACATGGTGTATCCGTATGTCCTCACGCCGGGGGTGTTCGCGAGATCCTCGAACATCCTCCCGAGCCTTTTGTTCATACTGTCGAAGCCGCTCTCGAAGAGGCGGCCGAAGTCATTCCACATGTCGTCCATTGCATCATTGTAGTCTGTCATGTACATCACCTCATCTTTTTCATATCTGGGTCATTGACCCGGTAAAGGGTTTGGGGCCCCGTCGGATCACTCCGCCGGGACCTTTCCGAGGTCGCCGTAGGCTTTCAGCCTCTCGGCCGCCTTCGGTCCGAATTTGTCCACCGCCTTAAGGAAATCCTGCTGGGTCACCTTGCAGGCGGCGATCTCATCGTCCGTGGGCGCCTTCCCGTCGGCCACGAGTCTCCTGACCGCGGTCATCACCGCCTCGTTGCAGATGGCGGCGATGTCCGCTCCGGTGCAGCCTTCGGTGCAGTCCGCCAGGGCGTCCAGGTCCACATCCGCGTCCAGAGGCTTGCCCCTGGTGTGGATGCCGAAGATGGACTTCCTGGATTCCTTGTCCGGAGGACCGACGAGTATGGATTTGTCGAACCTTCCCGGCCTCAGGAGCGCGGGGTCGATCATGTCGGGCCTGTTGGTGGCGGCGATCACGACCACGTCGTTCATGGGCTCCAGTCCGTCCATCTCGGTCAGCATCTGGGACACCACCCTCTCGGTCACGTTGCTGTCCCCGCCGGTGCCCCTCACGGGGACCACGGAGTCCAGCTCGTCCATGAAGATCACGCAGGGCGATGCCTGCCTCGCCTTCCTGAACGTCTCCCTGACGGCCTTCTCGGATTCCCCGACCCATTTGTTGAGGAATTCCGGCCCCTTCACGGAGATGAAGTTGGCCTCGGATTCGGTGGCCACCGCCTTTGCGAGCATGGTCTTTCCGGTTCCGGGCGGCCCGTAGAGCAGGATCCCCTTCGGAGGTTTGGCGTTCATGTGAGCGAACACCTTGCCGTACTTCAGGGGCCATTCCACGGCCTCCTTCAGCTCCTGCTTCGCCTCGGCGAGGGCTCCGATATCCTCCCATTTCACGTTGGGCTTCTCGATCAGCACTTCCCTCATGGTGGAGGGCTGCAGGCCCTTCATCGCGTCGGTGAAGTCGTCCTTGGTGACGCAGATCTTGTTCAGCACCTCGGTGGGGATGGTCTCGTCTTCGACGTTGACCTCGGGCAGCACCCTCCTGAGGGCGGCCATGGCGGCCTCCCTGCACAGGGCGGCCAGGTCCGCTCCCACGTATCCGTGGGTCTTGTCGGCGATCAGATTGAGGTCCACGTCCTTGTCCAGAGGCATGCCCCTGGTGTGGATCTGGAGGATCTCGAGGCGTCCGTGCCTGTCCGGCACGCCGATCTCGATCTCCCTGTCGAACCTCCCGGGTCTCCTGAGGGCCTCGTCGATGGAGTTCGGCCTGTTGGTGGCGCCGATGACCACGACCCTGCCCCTGGCGTTCAGTCCGTCCATCAGGGACAGGAGCTGGGCGACGATACGCCTCTCCTCCTCGCCCTGCACCTCGCTCCTCTTCGGCGCAATCGAGTCGATCTCGTCGATGAAGATGATGCTGGGCGAGTTCTCCTCGGCCTCCTTGAAGATCTCCCTGAGTTTGCCTTCGGATTCGCCGTAGAACTTGCTCATGATCTCCGGTCCGCCGATGGAGATGAAGTTGCTGCTCGTCTCCCCCGCCACGGCCTTCGCGAGCATGGTCTTGCCGGTTCCGGGCGGTCCGTGCAGGAGCACACCTTTGGGAGCCTCGACGCCGAGCCTCTTGAACAGTTCCGGATGTTTCAGGGGGAGTTCTATCATCTCCCTGATCTGTCCGATGACCGGTCCGAGGCCTCCGATATCGTCGTAGGATACCTTCGGAATGTCCATGTTCTCCTTGGAGACGGGTTTGTCGCTGATCTTGACCTTCGTCTGGGAGGTCATCAGCGCCGCATCCGCACCGGGGCTGAACGAGGTGACCACCAGGTCCATCTTGTTGCCCATGATGTTGAGGGACAGTACGTCGCCCTTGGCGAACGCCCTTCCCTCCAGCACCTGTGCCAGATATTCCTCTCCGCCCTGGAGTCTCAGTTCGTCGGTGGGGGAGAAGGTGATCTTCTCCGCCTCCTTCACCTCCGCTTTGCGGATGTCGACCCTCTCGTCGATGGAGACCCCCGCGTTGCGTCTGGTGGATCCGTCGAGTCTTATGATGCCCCTGTTCGCATCTTCGGGCGCTCCCCTGAGGATCTTCACGGCCGTCTTCTTGCCGCCTGTGATGATGGCGATATCCCCGACCTTGATGCCGAGGATGTCCATCAGCTCGGGATCGAGTCTCGCGACGCCCTTTCCGGCCTCTCCCGGTTTGAGCTCCGCGACCTTGATCGCCCTGTCATTAGCTGCCATATACCTCACTTCCTGTTCATCATGTCCAATATGTCGTTTATCATCTCGGAAACGATGTTCTCGTTGAATCCGAGGCTCTTCGAGATGTCCTCAGCGCTCCAGTTGGGTCTGTTCAGCATATCGTAGAGCAGTTCGCGGTGTCCGTAGTCCAGGTTTCCCAGGTCCGTACCGTCCAGGAACTCGTTTATCAGGTCGTTCCTCTGGCGTACCATCGCGGACCTGCGCCTGTCGAATTCCGCTATCTGCCTGTCTATGCTGGATATCTTCGCGCGTACCTCCTCGAGTTTGCGTTCCTCATGCGTCTTCTCTTCCGGGACCTTCGCGGCACGGGTATCGGTCTTCTCGCCGGCGGAGATCATCCTCATCTCGAACATGCTGTTGCGCATGTCTATGGTGATGGTGAACTCCGAGCTCGGTTTGTAGAAGATCCGGTCGGGCCCCCTGTCGCTGCTCTCGCGGTAACTTACGACCAGTCCCTCCTTCTCCATCAGGTTGAGGTTCTTCACCACGGCCTGCTGGCTTATTCCCAGCTCCTTGGAGAGCTGGAGGGGGTAATGGGGCTCCCTCACCACTGCCTGGAGGATCTTTCTTCTCGTCGGGTTCTCCACAATGGAGAGGATGCTGTCCATGTCGCTCATGTTATCACTTGGTTGTTCCCCGTAGGTTTACAACTAATGGTTGTATAGTACAGAACTTCTATAAAAAACTTTGTTTATTTGCCCCGAAACCCCGACGCCCGTTCCTATAGATAGTATGTATATGCGGCCGATCCGGCTTCTCCGGAGATGTCTCCGAAAATGCACGGATTAGTCCATCAGGGATTGTTTATGTACAGAAAAATACATTCAGTAATGCGTAAAGGTAATGTTTAGTGTACTGATTAGTACATTGGTGTACAATAATTAATATACTAAAACCGAATTGGGAGGAACATGGCAATACCCAAAGACGCAAGGATTCAGCTGTCACCCGAAGATATCCCCAAGAGGTGGTATAACATCGCGGCGGATCTCCACGGCCTCAAGCCCATGATCCATCCCGTGACCAAGGAACCGGTCAAGGCGGAGGACTTCAAGGCGATCTTCTGCGACGACATCATCAAGCAGGAACTTTCCACGGAGAGATACATCGACATCCCCGAGGAGGTCAGGGACGCCCTGATCTCCCTGAACAGGCCTTCGCCCCTCCAGAGGGCGTACAGGCTCGAGAAGTACCTCAAGACTCCCGCGAAGATCTACTTCAAGAGGGAGGATATGAGCCCTCTCGGATCCCACAAGGGGAACACCGCCCTCGCACAGGCGTATTACAATGCGAACGCCGGCATCCACACCCTGACCACCGAGACCGGTGCGGGGCAGTGGGGAACGGCCCTCGCCATGGTGTCCAACCTCTTCGACATCAAGACCACCGTCTTCATGGTCAAGGGGAGTTTCATGGCGAAGCCCCTCAGGAAGACCATCATCAACACCTACGGCGCGACCGTGTACGCATCCCCTTCCGAGTATACCGAATTCGGAAGGAAGGTCCTCAAGGAGCACCCCGAGACGTCCGGATCCCTGGGCATCGCGATCTCCGAGGCCTGCGAACTCGCCGCTAAGGACGAGCACACCTGCTACGCCCTCGGGAGCGTCATGAACCATGTCATGCTCCATCAGACTGTCATCGGGGAGGAGACCCTCAAACAATTCGAGATCGGCGAGATCGAGCCCGACTACATGATCGCATGCGTCGGAGGAGGCAGCAACTTCGCCGGATTCACCTTCCCCTTCATCAGGGAACAGATGGCCGGGAAGCACAAGGACTGCGAACTCATCGCTGTCGAGCCCAAGGCCGCACCGACCCTCACCAAGGGCGAGTTCAAGTACGACTACGGAGACACCGCCGGAATGACCCCTCTCATGATGATGTATTCCCTGGGAAGCGGATACATACCGCCTGCGATCCACGCCGGAGGGCTCAGGTACCACGGAATGTCGCCTCTGATATCCGCGGCGTTCGACCAGCATAAGCTGACCGCAACTTCCTACGACCAGACGGACACCTTCGCGGCAGGCATCACCTTCGCGAGGACCGAAGGCATCATCCCCGCCCCCGAGTCGTGCCACGCGCTGAAGTGTGCCATCGACAAGGCCGTCGAGTGCAGGGAGAAGAACGAGGCCAAGACCATCGTCTTCAACCTCTCCGGACACGGACTCCTGGACCTGTACGGTTATGAGCAGGCCCTCGACGGAACCCTCCCCAAGTCCGGTTCGGACTGAAAACATCCTTTTCGGAGGGGGCGGGTCCGCCCGCCCCCGCACCCATGTGCCAGCATTCTGTTTTTCGATATTTACCGTCCCGGTATGGATGGATCCGGCCAGTGATATTCGATCCTTTTCTGTCTGAATTCCGGTCTGCGTTCCGGATCCAGGCAGACGAACATCCCGATCGTATAGATCGGAAGGCGGCGGGTACCCCCGTCCCGTTCCGCGGAGATGTATCCGGGGCCGTCGGAACGTATGTGCCAGACGATGCTTTTTCCGGTTACGGTGAATCCGTTCTCCGTCATTTCCGATACGGAATATCCCTGCATGGAAACGATATCCGCGAGACATCCGATCCCGGGGTCCCCTCCGGCGAATTCCGAGAATGCGGCGGAAATCCTCCTTTCCACGGATACATCCACGGACGTTCCGAGGGATATCGCGTTCGCGGCGATGTCCGACAGCCACGGATGGATTCCGCATTCGGTCAGATATTCGGAGAAAGACATGCGTCCGTACGGGGCCCCCGTCATGCCTTTCGGATGGGTTTACGGGATGAAATAATTGTCTGGCACATCGTGCGGATCTGCGTTGCGGATACCGTTTTTACCAACCCAACAATAATATAATCTCCGCCCGTAACTCACCGCATATGCCGGGAGAACTCGAGGGCCGTTCGGTATTCATCCGCGATGTCAGAGAAGCCAGTCAGACATATTCCAAAGGCAACTTCGGCTACCCGATGAGCGGAGGGTTCCTGGAGCTGGATCTCGTTGAGGCGGCTTTCCTCGTCCAGGCGGACCGCCTCGAGGTGTTCCGCAAGAAGAAGAAACTCGATTTCTCGGAGATATTCGACTATGCTTCCGGGAAGGTCGAGAATTTCGACATCAAATTCATCGTGTTCAAGGATCTGAGGGAGAGGGGTTTCATCGTGAAGCCTGAATCCGGGAATTTCGATCTCCGCGTATATCCCAGAGGCATGTCCCCCAGCAATTCCTCGCCTCTCTATATGGTGTGCGCGGTCTCCGAGCGCGCCGCGCTGGACATCGGCGATTTCATGGAGGAGGTGGCGCAGTCGGAGGACAGGGGGAAACAGCTCCTGTACGGAGTCGTGGACGAGGAGGGCGACCTCACCTACTACAAGATGGCCATAATGGATCCGGAGGGATCCGTCTTCCCCGGAGACGGTTCCGGGACGGCCGCCGGAAGACTCGTCGGAGACAGGATATTCGTCTTCGATGGGGAGCAGGGCCGTTCCGTCCGCGAGGACGGATTCTACGGCAAGGACATGAGGGGCGTTCTGCAGCTTTCCCTGATCGAGGGATGCTACCTCATGGACAGGGGTTCCCTCACGGTCACCGACCGCAAGGGGAAACAGCTTTCGGTGCAGGACCTCATAGGTTTCGGCAAAAAGACCCAGGATGAATTTCTGCTGCGTCTCAGGGTGTACAGGGATCTGAGGGACAGAGGCCTCGTGGTCAAGACCGGCTTCAAGTACGGCACCCATTTCAGGGTCTACGAGAAGTCCCCCGACGACTGCCATGCGAGGTATCTCGTGCATGCGGTCCCCGCATCCACCGTCGCCATGTGGCCGGAGATCTCCAGGACGGTGAGGCTTTCGGGCGGCGTCAAGAAGGAGATCCTCTTCGCCCGTGTGAGCGGCGAGGTGGAGTATCTCGAATTCAAATGGTTCAAACCGTGATCCCGGGACGGGGCGGACCCGGTCCCGGGTGAAAAGGAAACGAAGCGGTTTTTCAGAGCTGGATCTCGATATAGAGCTTCTCGGTGAGCTCCTTGTATCTGTTCCTGATGGTCACTTCGGTGACTCCCGCCACGTCGGCGACCTCCCTCTGGGTCCTGCGTTCGTTGCACAGGATCGAGGAGATGTAGATTGCCGCGGCGGCGACGCCGGTCGGACCCCTCCCGGAGGTCAGCTCCTTGTCGGAAGCGTCCTTGAGGATCTCGGCGGCCTTGGTCTGGACCTCTCCGCTGAGTTTCAGCTCGGAGCAGAACCTCTGGACGTAGTCCTGGGGCTTGGTGGGCATGAGTTTCAGTTTGAGTTCGCGGGTCATGAACCTGTAGGTCCTTCCGATCTCCTTCCTCCCGACCCTGCTGGAGTTGGCGACCTCGTCGAGGGTCCTGGGGACGCCGCACTGTCTGCAGGCCGCATAGAGGGACGCCGCGACGACGCCTTCGATGGATCTTCCTCTGATGAGGTTCTTGTTGACGGCCTTCCTGTAGATCATGGCGGCCGTCTCCCTGACGTTCCTGGGGAGTCCCATGGCGGAGGCCATCCTGTCCAGTTCGGACAGGGCGAATGCGAGGTTCCTCTCGGTCGCGTTGGAAACCCTGATCCTCCTCTGCCACTTCCTGAGCCTGTACAGCTGGGCGCGGTTCCTGGTGGGGATGCTCTTGCCGTAGCTGTCCTTGTTCTTCCAGGAGATCTCGGTGGAAAGTCCCTTGTCATGGATGGTGTAGGTCATCGGAGCGCCGGTACGGGCCCTCTTCTCACCCTGTTCGACGTCGAAAGCCCTCCACTCGGGCCCCTGGTCGATGATCTGGTCATCCAGGACGAGGCCGCAGTCCTCGCATACGAGTTCGCCTCTCTCGTAATCGCGGACAAGGTGGTGGCTGCCGCACTCGGGGCAGACTTTAATCTCTTCAGTTTCCTCTCTTTGTTTTACCATCTCTGACTCTCCTGCTGCAGTAGAGTTTCTTTCCTTCGATCTTCATGTCGAGTCCGTCGACCGGACTGACGGATGCATAGGGGCCGTCCACGGGTCCGAGGACCCTCTTCACCGTCCCTATGCGTTTCTGGTTTCTGTCGTAAACGGCATCGCCGATGTTCGGGGTAAGTTCGCACCTGACGACTATGCGTCCTTCGGAAGTCACGCCTTCAGCAGTCCCCAAAAAATCCATGGCCGTTCCTCAAAAACAATTCAGTTCAGGGAACGTAGCGGTTCTATTTATAACTATTGCATTATTTTATCTATTAAGTGTATTTCTGTATTTAATTTGTAGTGGTTCAATCAGTCCAAATACCGACCCTTTCCGCAGGGTATGGATGATTGGTCCCGCTGTACTATTTCCGCGCCGCCGCCGTCCCTGGTTCCGTATCGGAAATGACCCAGTGTCCCCGTTCGGGATGCTTCGGAAACGGTTTTCGCAGTCAGTAACCTTTTAATTAATGATGTGCATTGTTGGGAAAGTTTGGGCGCCTTTAAGGCCGCCCGTCTAAATCGGAGGCTAAAAAATGGATTGGACCATCTGGGAGTTCATCACCGTCGTCATAATCGCATTCGCCGTTGTGGCGATCGCGGCCGGTGCGTTCTCTGCATACTTCGGAAAGGGAAAGAACAAAGCATACGGTGTCGTACTCGCCATCGTCGGACTCATCGTCGGCCTCGCCTGGCTGTATCTTATCGCCTGGAGCGACATCGAGCCGTACTGCTGTGTCGCCGCATGGGATGTGTTCTACGATGCGCTCATCAACCTGATCGGAATCCTGGTCGGTGCGCTGATCGCCGTCGGAATCTTCCTCGTCACCATCCTGAAGAGCTGATCCGAAAATCCTTTCCGCGGGCCCGGGAGACCGGGCCCATTTACTTTTTACATCCGTTCCCCTCATCGTTCCCTATACGTGCGCGTGCGCAGTGTTTATATCGTATTCCGCCGTCCTTCCCGCAATGTCAAAGGTATCAATCATCATGGGAAGCAAAAGCGACTTCCCCATTGCCCAGAAGGCCATCGCCGTCCTTCGGAAATACGGCGTCGACTACGATGCCGCCGTCGCATCCGCGCACAGGACTCCCAAGAGGGTGGAGGAGCTCGTCGCGGGCAGCGATGCGGACGTGTTCATCTCCATAGCAGGCCTTTCGGCGGCCCTTCCCGGGGTCATCGCCTCGTTCACCGTGAAGCCCGTGATCGGCGTGCCCGCCAGCGGATCCCTGAACTACGATGCGCTCCTTTCCATAGTGCAGATGCCTCCCGGAATACCCGTGGCCGCGGTAGGAATGGATCGCGGGGACAACGCCGCGACGCTTGCGGTCGAGATACTGGCACTTTCGGACAGCAGTCTCGCGGAGAAGCTTCTTGAAGACAGGAAGGCCATGGCCGCCAAGGTCGAGAAGGACTCGGAATTCGTGGCCGGGGAAGCGAAGAAGGTGGAATGATGACCGGATTTTTCGACGAACAGGGATTCATAGACGAAGCGATCGAAATGATAAAGGAAAGCATCCCCGCCCCCGGGAAGGCCATCATCGCCTGTTCCGGAGGAGTGGACTCCATGGTGACCGCAGTCCTCGCCAGCAAAGCGATCGGCGACAGGCTTCTGGCCGTCTACGTGGACAGCGGACTCATGAGGAAGGGCGAGACCGAGGAGGTCGAGGCCATGATGAAGCGCATGGGCATCAACTACAGGATCGCCCGCGCCGCCGACGAGTACTTCGACGCCCTGAAGGGCGTGGAGGATCCGGAAGGGAAGAGGAAGGCCATCGGAGAGAAGTTCATCAGGGTCTTCGAGAGACACGCCCGCGAATTCGGCGCCACCTACCTCCTCCAGGGAACCATCGCCCCCGACTGGATCGAGAGCGGGGACGGCGTCCGCGACACCATCAAGTCCCACCACAACGTCGGCGGACTCCCCAAGGACATGAACATGACCCTCGTGGAGCCCCTCAGGGACCTCTACAAGGACGAGGTGAGGCAGGTCGCCAGGAAACTGGGTGCCGAAGCATCCGAGAGGCAGCCCTTCCCCGGACCCGCACTCGCCATCAGGTGCCTCGGGGAGGTCACCCCCGAGAAGGTGGAGATCGTCCGCGAGGCGTGTTTCATCGTCGAGGACGAGATCATGAAAGCTGTCGGGAACTCCGAGGCCGTCCGCCCCTGGCAGTATTTCGCCGTCCTCCTCCCCAGCAAATCCGTCGGGGTCCAGGGGGACAGGAGGGCATACGGTTACACCATCGCCGTCCGTGCCGTCGATTCCGTCGACGGGATGACCGCGACGTTCTCCAAACTGCCGCTGGAAGTCCTCAACAGGATCTCCGTCCGCATCACCGACACGATGAAGAGCCAGGTGAACCGCGTGGTGTACGACATCACCAGCAAGCCTCCGGCGACCATCGAGTGGGAGTGAAATTCCAATTCCGGGATGTCCTTCCGGACACCCCGGCAAAAATCATTTTTTTATATCTGGGTCATTCGATATTCTTGATCACTTTCGCGGGAACTCCCCCGACGACGGTCCTCGGGGGGACGTCCTTCGTGACGACCGCACCCGCACCGATTATGGCACCCTCGCCGACGGTGACCCCTCCGACGATGGTGACGTTGGCGCCGATCCATACGTCATTGCCTATGACGATCGGTTTGCAGATCACGTCCCCTCTTTTATCCGGATCCTGCACGTGGTTGATGGTCGCGAGGGTGACGCTGTGGCCGATGAGGACATGGTCGCCGAGATAGATCCCGCCCTGGTCCTGGAAGTGGCAGCATGTGTTGATGAAATCGTTCTTCCCGACATGGATGTTCTTCCCGAAATCGGAATAGAACGGGGGGAATACGCGGAAGTTCCCGTCGACGGTCTTGCCGATGATCTTCGAGAAGATGGTCCTTCTCTCATCGGATGTCTTGCGGCCGTCGTTCAGTTCCATGCACAGTCCCGCAGTCTCCTTACTGACCCTGTTCATTATCCTGCACATGCGGGTCTTCATCTTGACGACGGTCCCCGGCTTCATGTTGGTGAGGAAGAATCTGAGATCCTCTTTGGTGTAGGAGTAGTCCTTCTCTTCCCTTTCGTATATCTCCTTCGCCATGGTGAGGGCCGCCCATGCGTTGGGCCATCCGGCGTAGAATGCGGCATGGGTGAGGATCTCCGACATCTCTTCCGCGGTGACGCCGTTCTTCTTGGCGGCCGCTATGTGGTATCTCAGGGAATCATCGAGGATCCCCTTGGCCATGAGGGCGGTGACGGTGACGACGGAACGGTCGCGGAGGGACAGTTTATCCTCCCTCGACCAGATTTCTCCGAAGAGCACTTTGTCGTTGAGTTCCGCGAATTTCGGGGCGAAAGTACCGAGTTTCTCCTTTCCGGCCGTCTGTTTAGCCATGTCTGTAGCCTCTGGCACATGAAAGGCCGTTACATAAAGAATAATGTTTCCGATAACCGATGTATAGAGTTGCGGCGGAGGACTGCATGCAGTACGATTCTTTATCAATGCGCAGATGCATCGGTGAATCATGAAACAGATAAACACCGGAGGAATGTCCTTCCGGGATATCCGGAAGGAGGACAGGTACTACGTCGACAAGTCCCTCCTCATTAAGGACATCCTGGACTGTGACGGCCGCGGCGTCTATCTGTTCACAAGACCCAGAAGGTTCGGGAAGACCACCAACCTGTCTATGC
>CAZHJV010000011.1:0-34626 GCA_964533525.1 uncultured Methanomassiliicoccales archaeon
GGGTGATGCCTTCCACGTTCCTGTTCTGGAAGACGTTCCTGCCGATGGAGACGCCGCGTCCCCCGGCGTCCACGGAATCGCGGACCATGTGGAGGATATCCATATCGGTGTTCATCTTGGGTCCCCCGGCGATGACGACGGGTGCGAGAGCGCCCCTGACGACATCCCTGAAGGAATCGATGTCGCCGGTGTAGCTCACCTTGACTATGTCCGCGCCGAGTTCGGCGGCGGCCCTTGCGCAGTGGGCTACCTTCTGGGGGTCGTAGGAGTTGATGTCGTGTCCCCTGGGGTACGCCATCACGAGGAGGGGCATGCCCCACTCGTTGCAGATGCGGGAGACTTCCCCCGCGGACCTGAGCATCTCTGGCTCGTACTCGTCGCCGAAGTTGATGTGGATTGAAACCGCGTCCGCACCGTATTTGATGGCCTCCTCGACGGTCGTGATGTCCACCTTGTGGTTGGCGTTGGCGCCGACGTCGGTGGATGCGGACAGATGCATGATCAGTCCGATGTCCTTCCCGGCACCGCGGTAGGAGTACCTTATGAGTCCCTTGTGCATGATGACCGCGGTGGCGCCGCCGTTGGTGACGTCGTCCACAGTGGTCTTCATATCGTAGAGTCCGGCCATGGGGCCGTTGGAGATTCCGTGGTCCATAGGAATGATGACCGCGCGGCCGGTCCTCCTGTCCATGATCCTCTCCATACGAATTCCTTTTCCGTCCATTCTCTCATCTCCGTTTCTGTCCGTGCACGGATTTTTCAACGCCGCCTAAATTCTGCATATATTAAGAATTTAAGCCGCGGGCATACGCCGCCGGCATCAGATACGTACTGTTTCTTGCGAAGGATATCACTGCTTATATAGATACATTAGTGAACAGAAGTGTTCATCAAACGCAAAGTACAGCGGAATACGGAAGAACCGAATCGGCACGGCATGCAATGACCCAGACGGGAAATTCTTCGATGCCCCGGAATCGGGGAATCTGCAGGAAGCCGAGGCATTGCTGGGTTCCGCCCTCTCCGGGAACCGCCCATCTCCCTTGACCAGAAATAGGAGGGACTACGGCACCGCATGCGCGGCCGCGGCCTTCGAAGGGAAGGAAGATTCGAGATGCGTTTCGCCACGGATTGGGAGACGGAGCAGTGCGACATCTTCATGAAGAGCAAAACGCCGAAAGAACCCAGCATCGCTGTCGGCATGACCGAATCCAAATCAGACAGCGAGGCGGAAATCGAACATCTGGCACATGCTGCGCTGAAAGAAGTGGAGGAGTGGGGTTGGTACAATGATCTGAAAGGAACGGTCCGCACTTTCGGCATCTGTTCCGCCGGAGGGAAAATCAGGGCCGTCTCCGACAACTCCGAACAGCAACCACAGGGGACGCCGTCCTGAAACTGTGCCAGAGTTCATCTGCGGCGCACCCTCCGCCGTACATCTCTCCTTCCGCGCCCGCGGGCGCGTACCATAAGGTTTTAATTAATATGTCCGATAGCCTGCAAAGGGAATGGGTTAAAGGATGGAAGAATCCGTACTGCTCATAAATATGACGATCCTCCTTCTTCTCGGAGGGCTTTGTTCAATGGTCTTCAGGAAACTGAAGATGCCGGCAGTCATCGGATACCTCATCACGGGCATCATCCTTGCCAACTACTGGTCCGGAAAATCCGAGGATACCGAACAGATCGTCGACTTCCTTTCCGACCTCGGTCTGATTCTCCTGATGTTCTGCATCGGTATGGAACTCAATCTGAAGAAGCTCCGCAAGATGGGGTCGTTCGCCATCATGGTGGTGATGATCCAGGTGCCGATAATGCTGTTCGGCGGATACATCATGGGAGCGGTGTTCCTCGGCCTCGACTCCCTGCAAGCCATTATCTTCGGCGCGATCATTTCCGGTTCGTCCACCGCCGTCGTGACCATCGTCCTGAAGGAACAGGACCGTCTGACCCATGCGGAGGTGGAGACCGTCGTCCTCATCACCGTCGTGGAGGACGTGGCCCAGGTCATCATCCTGTCCGCGATCTCCCCCATGATGACCGGCAGCTCGATGTCCGCCGAGTCCATCGTATGGATGTTCCTCGTCATCGTGATGTTCATGGTGGTGGCCACTGCGGTAGGTCTGCTGCTGGTGCCGAAACTCCTCGACTGGATCGGGGAGAGGATGTCCGACGAGATCATCCTGATCGTGGCGCTGGGACTCTGCTTCTGCATGGCGTGGCTGTCCACCCTCGTCGGCCTTTCCATGGCGATTGGGGCGTTCATGATGGGAGTGGTCGTATCCCAGGCGAAACCCGCCAAGATCATAGAACACGACATACGGCCGATGAAAGACGTGTTCATGATGATGTTCTTCATCTCCATCGGACTGGAGATCAAACCGGAATCCCTGGTGGAGAACATCGGCGTCATCGCCATCATCTACGTGATCTACTTCATACTGAAGTGCTCCTCCGTCCTCCTGGCATACTTCGTGGGGAACAAGCCCCTGCGCATGTCGTTCTACTCGTCCATATCCCTCGTGGCCATGGGAGAGTTCGCATTCATCATCAGCAAGGAGGCCTACGATGCCACCATCATATCGTCCGACTTCTACGCGGCCGTCGTCGGTGCGGCGCTCATGACGATGATCCTCCTGCCGATAATAGACAGCAGATCCGAGAAGATCTGCGATACGGTGCAGAACAAGACCCCTCAGTTCCTGGTGAACGGATTCCTGAAAGTGGAACAGATGAGGAGCAGCTTCTACGCCAAACTGTCGCTGGCATCCAAGACCACCAGGCAGAACTTCCGTACAAGGGTCACCTACACCTACTTCGAGGTTCTGCTGCTGGCCATATTGGAGATCGCGGTATTCATCGTGACCCCGTACCTGTCCGGATTCCTCTATGACAACACGTCGGAGGCGCTGACCGAGCATTATGCGGCCATGATCATCATGATCGTGAACTTCATCGTGCTGATCCCGCTCATCAACCGTATCGTGTTCAACTTCAAGTTCATCGAGAGAGTTATGCTGGATTCCGAGAGGAAGGCCGCCGAGGCAGGCACCGGGAACATCCAGAGCCGGACCGCGAAGATCATGAAGTACCTGATCGAGATGAATGCGTGGATCATCATCATCGCGATAGACTTCGTCATCATCCTGGTGATGCCGAACAACGTCAGTCTCCTGGACCACTTCATAGTCGCGGGAGCGGGAACGCTGATCGTGGCGGTCCTGTACATGATCCGCTATCTGAAGAGGAGGTAAGGCCGGCACATGCGGTGCCGGCGGATACCGGCGCACCCGGGAAAACGGATGTGCCAGATATCCGGTTTTATGGATCAGTCCCTGGTGATTTTCAGCCTGCTTCCTTTGCCTTCGGTGTATTCGACGGCCACCTGGCACCCTATGCGGTTCTTCAGTTCCTCCACATGGGAGATTATACCGACCGTCTTCGAACCGCCCGTGAGGTCCGTCAGCACCCTGACGGCCTGACGGAGCGATTCGGGATCCAGGGAACCGAATCCCTCGTCGATGAACAGGTCCTGTATGACCCTTCCTCCGGCGTTGTTCTGAATGACATCGGAAAGACCCAGAGCCATGGAGAGCGCGGCCTTGAAAGACTCGCCGCCCGACAGGGTGCTGACGGGACGGGCCGCCCCGGTATCCCTGTCGAAGATGTCGATGTCCAGCGAATGGGACTTCGTCCCGTCGGCGGGTGCGGAGCTCCTGCAGAGCCTGTACCTTCCGTCGGTCATGACGTCCATGCGGTGCGCGGACTCCCGGAGGACCATCTCGAGGTAGATCTTCTGGATGAACTCCTCGAACGAACCGTGCCCCCTGAAACCCCTCTTGGTCCCGTCGGCCACGGCCGCGAGATCCGCCAGTTCGGAACGCTTCCTGTCCTTCTTCTCGAAATCGGAGAAAAGACCTCTCACCTCGGATACCGCCCTCTCGTGGGTTTCTAGACGCAATTTCTTCGAAGAAAGGACTTGCACGGACTCGGAATATGCGGTATCCGCCTCCTCCTTCTTCCTGCGGAGCCCCTCCATGTCTCCGGGGCGTTCTTTTCCGCTGACCGCTTCGCCGTTGGTCTTCTCGGTGGCCTCCGCGCTGCGGAGGGACTCCCGGTATTCCTTCAGTCTTGCGGACTCGGATTCGTACTTCTCCTTATCGCAGAGGGATCTGTATTCCTCCTCTCCGGAGAATCCTGCGGCGGAGACCGCTTCCATGAAATCTCCCTTCAGAGATTCTGCGGCTTTGCGGATCTCCTCCAGATTCTTCTCCGATGTTTCCAGTCCGGACTTGAGATTCTCAAGTGCCAGATCCGCATCCGTGCGATTCTTCGCGGCGGCTTCGAGTGCGTTCTTCAGCCTGTCGGCCTCCTTCTCCAGGCCCTCGGCGCCTTTGGACGCCTCCTCTCTGTTGGAGTACCGGTCATCGACGGCGGAGTTGTCTATGACGGAGCGGCTGACCGCGATTTTCTTCACGCACTCCGAGATCTCCGCGACTGCGGAATCGAGTTCATTGTTCAGCGCCTCGAACCTCTCCTTGATCTCGTTGAGACGTGCCTGCTTCTTCTTAATCTGTTCAGAAACGGAAGTCAGGCGGGAATACTCCGACTTCGCATTTTGGATCTCTTTCCTCACTCCGTCCAAGGCGGATGCCAATCCCTTCGGGTCGGTCCAATCGCGGAAGATGCCTTCCGGAACGGTCTCCGCGGCTGCATCCAAACCCGATCTCAGGGTCTCCGCATCGGTATTGCTGCCGTTGGAGATGCCGAGAAGCCTCTCGCATTCGGCGCTCAGCTTTTCCGATGCGGCCTTGGCCGCATCCACGGATTCCTTCGAAGGAACCTCTTCGTCCGATACCGCGGGAGCGGGATGGTGTACCGATCCGCATACCGGACAGGGTCTGCCCTCCTCCAATCCCGAAGCGAGGAATGCGGCCTGCCCCCTGTAGAAACGGTCCGACAGTTCCGCGTATTCCTTTTCGGCGGCGGCGCGTTCGGCCACCTTGGCCGAGTATGCCGCCTTGTCCTCATCCGCTTTTCTGCGGGCGGAAACGTATTCCCCGGCATCTTTCTTCAGTTTTGCGAGTATCTTCTCCGTCCTCTCCGATTCCTTTATCGAACCGTCGATCCTGACGGCTTCGGATGCGGCGTCTGCATTGGCCTTCAGGAATTCGTTGCACGATTTCTCCTCTTCGGACAGGGCTTCGGCCTCCGCATTCAGCGCCGTCTGTCTGAGTTCCGCCGCTTCCTTGGCGGCCGCCGCGCTGCCGATCTCGGCGACGGCCGCATCGCATTTCTCGTAATTGCCGAGCAGCCCTCTGATTCTTTCGGCATCGGTCCTGAGACCGATCTCCTTCCCATCGGCCTCTCTGGCCTCCTTCTCTTTCCTGTGTGCGGTCAGGGCTTCGGCCTCGGCCTTTTTCAGCCTTTCGCGGATCCCCGCTATCTCGGACTCCTTCCCCGCCGCGTCCCGGGCCTTCGCCGAATACGCCTGATCGCGGGGATTCACCTCGAATACGGCCTTACGGCGTTTCTCCGCCGTCGCTTCGAGCAGGTCCATCTCGTCCTTTGCGGATCTGATCTCCTCCAGTTCCTTCCTGGACTTATCGTACCTTGCGAAAGCTTCGGAGAGGGCGTTCGCTTCGGAGAACTCCCTGTTCGCGTCATCCAGGATCTTCTTCTTCCCTTCCGCATCGGCATCTGCGGCGGCGGCCGCGGCCTTATCCTCTTCGATGACCCGGCCCGCCGCCGTCAGGACGTCTCCGCCGCTGTAGATCCATCCTTCCGCCGCCGTGATGCCGGCCAATGCGCGGCACGCCTCGGTGTCCCCCGACAGTTTCCCGAGTCCGTCGGATATCGCTCTGCGGAGATCATCGGTGTCGGAACCGCTCTCGGAGGCCATGTCCTTCAGGACCTCCGCCAGCATGGAGAACCTCTGGGTCTCGAACAGCGATGCGAGGATCTCCCCGCGGTCCGAGGTATCCGCGGTGAGGAGTTTCCTGAACTGCCCCTGTGCCAGCATGACGACCTGACGCCACTGGCCCACATTGAGTCCGATTAGCTTCTCGATCGCTTCGTCCGCTTCCCTGGTCTTGGATATTACCTTCCTGTCGGGGAGATACAGCTCCACGGAGGATTTCTGTTTCACGGGGCCGGTGCCTCTCTTCTTCTCGCGGGTGTGTTCCGGCACCCTCCTCACCCTGTACGTCTGTCCCAGATGTTCGAAGGTGAGGTCCACGTACGATTCCGTCCCGGGATCCGCGAAGTTGCTGCGGAGGGTCTTCTCGCCCCTGTCGTCTCCGCTGACCTCGCCGTACAGCGCGAAGGTGACCGCATCGAAGATCGTGGTCTTCCCGGCACCGGTCTTCCCAGATATCAGGAACAGGCTCCCGAGTTCGGTGAAGTCCAGCTTCACCCTGCCCGCGTAGGTCTCGAAGGCACTCATCTCCAGATTCAGAAGCTTCACTGCATCGCCTCCCTCACTCTGGCACATGCCTCTCTGAGGATCTCGCTCTGCGTCTCCGTCAGGTCCTCCCCCGTCACTGAGGAATAGAATTTAGCGAAGAGACTCTCTATATCGCCCGCCCCGATCTCGTCGACGGTGACGTTCAGGTCCTCCCCCGTCATGGTCTCGGGGCTCCCCGCATACCCGACGTTCATCAGATGCGGGAACTTGGATGCCAGTTTCTCCCTCGCATTCTCCGTGTTGCCTCTGACGGATGCGATGAGGTAGCAGTCGCCGAGGACGGGCGCCTGCGCAAGGATCTCGTCCACCGTTCCTTCGACGCATTTCAGGTCCCTCTGGGGCACCAGCGGGACCGTGCTTATCCTCACGTCCCCCTTCTTCCCGATGTCCACAATCGTGACGGTCTTCGCCTCCTTCTCAGACTCGGAATACTTCAGGGGGGAACCGCAGTAGCGGACCTCGGGGCGGCCTGCGGACTGAGCTCCGTGTATATGTCCCAGAGCGACGTAGTCGAAATCCTTCAGCGCCTCATAGGAGACGCAGTCCGCACCCCCGACGACGGGGGAGCTCTCCTCGGAATCGCTCCTCAGGAGCTCTATCCCGCTGCCGACGACGAACTGGTGGCACACGAGGACGTTCCTCGCCGAGGGGTCGATGTCGGAGGCGGCGAAGGTCTTCGCGAAGGCGTCCTCCGGGGTCGCCACGGATTCATCCTCGTAATAATGCCTCACCGTGGAGGTCTTGATATACGGCAGGAGGAAGATGTTCAGCTCCCCGTACTCGTCCGTGACGGTGTACTTCTCCGCCTTCCCCCTGTACGGGCCGCACACATAGATGCCTTCTCTCATGAGGGAACGGCAGCACCCGAGCTTCTCCGCCGGATCGTGGTTCCCCGGGATCACGTAGAGCGGGTACCCGGAGGCCTGATTCATGAACCAGTTGTAGGCGGCGAACACGTCCTCGCCGGCACGGGTGGAATCCATGACGTCCCCCGCCACCAATATGGCGTCCACGTCCTGTTCGGCGGCGACGCCCAGGATCTCCTCCAGGATGTACTTCTGATCCTCCAACAGAGGAACGCCGTGCAGGGTCTTGCCGATATGCAGATCCGAAATATGCAGAAATCTCAGTTACAGCCCTCCTATAAACGGGAAGACATGCCCGGAGGAGTATATAACGGGTAGTATGTTATGAAAAACATCCCGCCCGAAGGCGGGAAAGGACGGGGGCCGGAGCCCCCTTTGAATGTATCAGTTCCCGCACTCGAACGGGTTCTGTCCGGACTTCATGTCCTTGTAGAGCTCGTAGAGTTCGTCGGAGGTGATGCTCCTGTGGAGACCCACCGCGGCGTTCCTGACCATCTCGAGGAGGGCCGAAGCCTCCTCCTTGGACATCTCGATGCCCCTCTTGGCGAGGTCGTTGGTGAGGGTGTGGCTCCCGGAGTGCTTCCCGATGACGATCTTCCTCTCGAGTCCCATTATGTCGGGGTCGTAGGGTTCGTAGTTGTGGGCGTCCTTGATGATCCCGTCTGCGTGGATACCGGCCTCGTGTGCGAAGCAGTTGCTTCCGAGGAACGGCTTGCCGGGGGTGATGGCTCTTCCGGATGCGCAGGAGACGAACTGTGCCAGGGGCTTGAGTTTGATGGGCGTGATGCCGGTGTTCTTGCCCAGCAGGAGCTGGCAGGTCATGACGGCCTCCTCGAGGGGTGCGTTGCCGCTCCTCTCGCCGATGCCCATGACGGTGGTGCTGAGGAACCTCGCACCCGCCTGCACTCCCGAGATGCAGTTGGCGGTGGCCATGCCGAAATCGTTGTGGGTGTGCATCTCCACCTCCATCCCGGTGGCCTCGCGGATCTTCTTGATCCTCTGGAAGCAGTTGTCGGGGACCTCCCTTCCGATGGTGTCGCAGTACCTGAACCTGTCCGCGCCCGCGGCCTTGGCGGTGTTGACGAACTGGATGAGGAAGTCCATGTCGGCGCGGGACGCGTCCTCGCCGTTGCAGGAGACGTAGAGTCCGTGCTCCTTGGCGAACTCGACGGCCTCGGTGACCTTGTCGAGGACCCACTGCCTGTCCTTCTTCAGTTTGTGCTGGATGTGGATGTCGGAGGCGGACATGGAGATGGCGACGGAATCCACGTCGCAGTCTATGCTGGTCTCGATGTCATGGATGTCCGCCCTGTTCCACCCGAGGATCGAGGCGTTGAGACCCATGTGCGCGATGTGCTTCACGGCCACCTTCTCGTCGGCGCCCATGGTGGGGATGCCCGACTCTATCTGCTGCACCCCCGCATCGTCCAGAAGTTTGGCGATCCTGTACTTCTCCAGGTTGGAGAATACGATTCCGGCGGTCTGCTCGCCGTCTCTGAGGGTCGTGTCGCAGACGATGACATCGTCCTTGGACAGGAGCCTTTTGACCTCGTTGTAGGATTTCATAGCATCAACCCATGTAATTGATGTTACCTTGACCGGGCGCCCATCTCGCCTGTTGTATAACGGGAGTTACCTATCGAGCCATTATTTTTAAGCATATCGTAATCTCCGTTTACGCCTGTGTAAAAATAGACACAGTGTGTAGGATTTAGGCTGTTCCGGCCCCGGTACGCACATCCTGAGGATACCGGAACCTTCCAATCTGGATATTCCCGGGAAGATACTTCGGGGAGACGGGATACACAGCCTACAGGTCACACGGCGTAACGCAGGATCGCGCCGATACCGCCGAGGGCGGCGAGCTGCCTCCCCGCGTCGTGTTCCCCCGACACCACTATGACGTGCCCCTTCTGGTTCTCCACGGCCCTCACGACTCCGTCGAGATCCTTCTCCCTGAGGACGGAATCGAGGACCAGCAGGGATTCCACCGCGCCCGCCTCCGCCGCGGAGGCGACCTCCGCGGGACCGTACGTGGCGAGACCGTTCTTCCCTATCTGGGTCATCAGGTTTTCCACGGCCTCCATCTCCACTCCGACGGATGATTCCCTGAGGATCTCGGCGCCCATCCCGCTCTTGATGAGTTCGTTCACGCCGACCATCCCGGACTGCCCCGTATGCTGCACGTACACGCTCCCGAAGGTCCCCTTCGGAAGGCGTTTGATGTCGTCCGCGAGGGTCTCCTTCTCGAACCCGGGCCCCAGGAGGACCAGCGGCATGTCCGGGGAGGCGACGGCCGACAGTTTGGAGATGATCTCCCCGTGGTAGTCGAAGGGTTTCCCTTTCTCGTCGTACTGCTTCCCGGACCTCATGGAACGGACCGTCACGATCTCCTTGAGACCTGACTGCCTCAGGACGGCCACGGTGGCCTCGTCCTGGTCGAGCGAGACGAAGACTATCCTGGGCTTCACCGTGTCCTTCACGGCGGTCTCCAGTCTTTCGAGCTGGGTCTGTTTCCAGTGCTCCTTCCCGATGCGGAGCGGTTCGCCCGGTTCCACCATCAGGGTATGGTGCTGTCCGATGTCCTGCGGACCCTCCTCGATGGTCCCCAGGAGACGCATGCGGAACCCTTCCCCGTCGTACTCAATCTTCTCCACGCGGACACCGAGTGTCATCCTCTTCTTCTCCGCCCTCTCGGCGCGGAGCTTGTCGTCCGCCTTCTCGTCGCGGCGGGTGGTGGATGCGGTAATGAGGTCGCCGGCGCATATGACGTTGTAAAGGTGCCAAATGTCGTCGTCGGTCTCGGGGAGTACTTTGACCTCGCCCGCGTTTCCGTCCCTGCCGAGGATGCGCATGTCCACTCCCATGCGTGCCGCATTTATCCAATGTTCGGTCGGAAAACATACATCGGATGCGGGGAGAACTCTCGCACGCATACTTCATAGATTACGATAAGGGACAGGGGCCCCGCCCTTCGGAGAACGGTTTCCCGCCCGGATGCGCATGTCGGAATAACGGTTACGGCTGCGTTCAATTGCGTATCGTTTGTCCGCAATCGGACAACCCCGTCGGCGGCTTGTAATTCCTCATCCCACCTCATTAAATAGGTTTTCCGTTTCTTTTTTTTCCTCGATGGCAAGAAGTTATTTGGTCCTCGAGGACGGGACGGTCTATGAAGGAGAGCCCTTCGGATACCGCTCCGACGCTTTCGGAGAGGTCGTTTTCGCTACAGGGATGTGCGGTTATCAGGAAAGTCTCACGGATCCTTCCTACAGGGGTCAGATCCTCGTAATGACGTTCCCTCTCGTCGGAAACTACGGGACGACCGACAGCTTCTACCAATCGGACAAGGTCCATGCGAGGGCCGTCGTCGTACGCGAGTACTGCAAAGAGCCCTCCGACATGTACGCCGGCAAGACCATCGACGAATTCCTCAGGGACAACAAGGTCCCCGGGATCTCCGGCATCGACACCAGGGACCTCGTCATCAAGATCAGGAACGGCGGAACGCTCAAAGGCGCCGTCACCGAGGATAAGGAATCCATACCCGACCTCGTCGAGAAACTCAGGGCCGCCCCCGCGCCATCCGAGGGCAACCTCGTCGGGGAGGTCAGCTGCAGATCCATCCAGAGGTTCGACGAAGGAAAGGAGATCACCGTCGGTCTCCTGGACTGCGGGGAGAAGGGAGGCATCCTCAGGGACCTCCGCTCGAGATACAACGTCGTCATGTTCCCCTACGACACCCCCGCCGACGTCATCGCCGACAGCAAAGTGCAGGGGGTCCTCCTCAGCAACGGACCCGGGGACCCGTCGCACCCCGTCATACTCGCGAAGACCGCCAGGACCGTGGCGGACCTCGCCGTGCAGATGCCCCTCTTCGGGATCTGCTTCGGAAACCAGGTCACCGCCCTCGCCCTGGGCGGAAAGACATACAAGATGAAATTCGGACACCGCGGCTGCAACCAGCCCGTCATGTACGACGGAAGGGTCTACATCACCAGCCAGAACCACGGATTCGCGGTGGACGACGCTTCCCTGGAAGGGACGGGACTCATCGCCGACCAGTTCAACGTGAACGACCGCACGGTCGAAGGGATGAGGCACAGGGACCTTCCGATATTCACATCCCAGTACCACCCCGAGGCATCCCCCGGACCCTGGGACACATCCTTCCTGTTCGATAAGTTCGGGAAGGTCATCAGGGAGGGACACCTATGAGGAAAGATTACAGGAAACTGATGGTCATCGGCTCCGGCCCCATCGTCATCGGACAGGCCGCCGAATTCGACTTCTCCGGTTCCCAGGCGTGCAGGTCCCTCCGCGAGGAGGGATACAGCACCATCCTGGTGAACTCCAACCCCGCCACCATCCAGACGGATCCCGAGACCGCCGACAAGGTCTACATCGAGCCCATGCAGGCCGACATGGTCGCCAAGATCATCGAGAAGGAGGGCGTGGACGGCATCGTCTCCGGAATGGGAGGACAGACCGCCCTCAACATATGCTCCGAACTCGCGGAGAAGGGATATCTGGAGAAATACGGCGCGAAACTCGTCGGAACGCAGCCCGAGGCAATCGCCAGGTCCGAGGACAGGGAACTGTTCAAGGAGACCATGGAGCAGATCGGCGAACCCGTCCCCAAGAGCAGGCCCGCCGAATCCATACAGGAGGCCCTCGAGGCCGTGAAGTACATCGGGAAATACCCCGTCCTCGTCAGGCCCGCATACACCCTCGGAGGCACCGGCGGAGGCATCGCATACAACGAGGCCGAACTCGTCGACATATGTGCCAGAGGTCTCGCGTACAGCCGTATCCACCAGGTCCTCATCGAGGAGAGCGTCCTCGGATGGAAGGAATTCGAGTACGAGGTCATGAGGGACTCCAAGGACAACTGCATCATTGTCTGCAACATGGAGAACCTGGACGCCATGGGTATCCACACCGGCGAATCCATCGTCTGCGCCCCCTGCCTCACCCTGTCCGACGAGGATCACCAGAGGTTCAGGACCGCATCCCTCAAGATCATCCGCGCCCTCGGCATCGAGGGCGGCTGCAACGTCCAGTTCGCGCTGGACCCCGTCACCAAGGACTACCGCGTCATCGAGGTCAACCCCCGTGTCTCCCGTTCGTCGGCCCTGGCATCCAAGGCCACGGGATACCCCATCGCGAGAGTCGCCACCAAGATCGCCGTCGGATACACCCTCGACGAGATCCCCAACAAGATCACCGGCAACACGTACGCCGCATTCGAACCCACCATCGACTACATCGTGGTGAAGATACCCAGATGGCCCTTCGACAAGTTCAGGACCGTCGACAGGCACCTCGGGACCCAGATGAAGTCCACCGGAGAGATGATGTCCATCGGCCGCACCTTCGAAGAGGCCCTCCTGAAGGGACTCAGGAGCCTGGAGATCGGAGTGGACGGACTCGACCCCGTGGACATGACGGACGAGGAGATCCACGAGGAGTTCAGGAACGCCACCGACAGGAGGATCTTCGCCATCGGAGAGGCTGTCAGAAGGGGATGGAAGGTCGAGGACATCGCGAAGGAGACCTGCTGGGACATTTTCTTCGTGAAGAAGATCAGGAACATCGTCGACATGGAAAACCGCCTGAAGAAGGAGAAACTCACCCCCGAGCTCCTCAAGGCGGCCAAGGACATGGGATTCGCCGACATCACCATCTCCAAACTGGTGAACAGGGACTACTGGGACATCAGCGCCGAGAGGGAGAAGGCGGGCATCAGACCCGTATACAAGATGGTCGACACCTGCGCCGCCGAGTTCGCCGCGGAGACCCCCTACTTCTACTCCACCTATGGAGGAGTGTCCTCCGAGGTGCCCGCCAACGACGGGAAGAAACGCGTCGTCCTCATCGGAGGAGGACCCATCAGGATCGGGCAGGGTATCGAATTCGACTACTGCTGCGTGCACGGCGTCATGGCCCTCCAGGAGGAAGGCGTCGAGGCCGTCATGATCAACAACAACCCCGAGACCGTCTCCACCGACTACGACATCAGCGACAGGCTGTACTTCGAGCCCCTGGAACTGGAAGACGTCCTCAACGTCATCAAGGAAGAGGAGGCTGACGGCGTCATCTGCCAGTACGGCGGTCAGACCTCCGTCAACCTCGCCATCGACCTGGAGAAGGGTCTGAAAGGCACCAAGACGAAGATCCTCGGCACCAGCCCCGACCAGATGGATGTGGCCGAGGACAGGAAGAGGTTCACGGACCTCATGAGGAAACTCGGCATCAAACAGCCCAAGTCCGGCACCGCCTACTCCTACGAGGAGGCGGCGAAGATCGCCGAGGACATCGAATACCCCGTCCTCGTCAGACCTTCCTACGTCCTCGGAGGAAGGGGGATGGAGATCGTCTACTCCGCGGAGGAACTCAAGACCTACATGGACACCGCGGTCAAGGTGTCCAGGAACCACCCCGTCCTCATCGACAAATACCTCACCGAGGCCATCGAGATCGACGTCGACTCCGTCTGCGACGGGGAGGACGTCTATATCGGCGGGATCATGGAACACATCGAGTACGCCGGATGCCACTCCGGGGACGCCACCATGGTGCTCCCGCCGTTCACGCTGCCCCAGAAGACCATCGACGAGATCGTCGAGATCAACACCAAGGTCGCTCTGAACCTGAAGATCGTCGGACTCATGAACCTCCAGCTGGCGTACAAGGACGGCGAGATCTGGATGATCGAGGCGAACCCCAGGGCCTCCAGGACCGTCCCGTTCATCTCCAAGGCCACCGGCGTCCCGCTGGCCAAGATCGGGGTCAAGGTCATGCTCGGCAGGAAACTGAAGGAATTCGGCCTCAAGGGATACAGGGCGATCGACCACTACGCCATCAAGGCGTCCGTCTTCCCGTTCCTGAAACTCCCGGGCGTGGACTCCATCCTCACCCCCGAGATGAAATCCACCGGAGAGGTCATGGGCATCGATGCCGACTTCGACACCGCCGCATACAAGGCGTTCGCCGCCGCCGGCAACGAACTGCCGACCTCCGGAGGAGTGTACTTCACCGTCAACGACCACGACAAACCCGCGGCGCTGGAGATCGCGAAGGAACTGTCCGCCATGGGATTCAGGATCTACGCCACCAAGGGAACGTCCACCTACTTCAGGGAACACGGCGTTGAGAACACGGCCTGCTTCAAGAACGACGAGAACATGAAGCCCAACGCCATCGGACTCATGAGGGACGGTGACATCAATCTGGTCATCAACACCCCCTCGCAGCATTCCGGTGCCGTCCGCGACGGACACAGGATGAGACGTCTCGCCGTCGAGCTCGAGATCCCCTTCATCACCACCATCAACGGTGCGAAGGTCGCCGTCGGCGCCATAAAGGTCGGACGGAAGAACGACATCGGCGTCAAGAGCATGCAGGAGTTCCACGGACTCGTCTGAATGCCGAAACCGGGGGATTTCCCCCGGATTTTACTTTTTATATCCGATCTTGAAAAGACTGCGGTCGGAATCGTTTCGGAAGACTCACGCCTTCCAGGGAGTCTTCCATTCCCAGGGTTTCATCATGCCCTTGTAGACGGCCATCCCGACGACGGCCGCGGAGGCGCCCGCCTCGGACATCAGTTTCGCGTCATCCTCGGTGGTGACGCCGCCGGACACGATGACGTCGTGGGGGCACGCTTTGATGAACTCCCTGTTGGCCTCGGCGTTCACTCCCTTCCCCTGGCCCTCCACGTCGATGTTGGTATTGAGGACTCCGGCAAGGGGCAGTTCCGAGATCTGCGCGAATACGGAGGAAAGGGAGGTGTCGACCTCCTCCTGCCATCCCTTGATGGAGATCTTCCCGCCTTTCATATCGAGACCCAGTACGAGTTTTCCGGGGAACTTCCGGGCCATCTCCGCAAGCCACTCCGGCTCCTTGACGGCCTTGGTCCCGACGACGATCCTGTCGGCCCCGGCATCTACATATTTTCTGATCTGGGTCTCCGACCTTATGCCTCCTCCGACCTCGCAGGGGACGCCGGATCCGCGGATGACTCTGCAGAATGCGTCGGAGTTGTCCTCCTTTCCGAAAGCGGCGTCGAGGTCCACCAGGTGGAGGTACGGGGCGCCCTTCGAAACCCATCCCGCGGCGGTCTCGGAGATGTCCGGCAGGACGACCTGCTGGGACCCGGGAACCCCGCCGACCAGCTGGACGACCTTGTGGTCGAGCACATCGACCGCCGGGATCACTATCATATCTTCTCCTCCGCGAATGCGACGAAGTTCTTCAGGAACTTCGCACCCGCATCGGAGCTCTTCTCAGGGTGGAACTGCGTCGCGACGGTGTTCGCACCGCGCATCATCGTAGGGAACGTGAATCCCTCGTACTCCGTCCTTCCCTTCACGACGGAATCGTCCGAAGGACAGCAGTAGAACGAATGGGCGAAGTAGAAGTGCATATCGTCGATGCCTTCGAAAAGAGGATCCTGAGACATCACCGTGTTCCATCCCATATGGGGAACGGTGCGGGATCTGAGAGGTTCCACGCGGCCTCCGAAGAATCCTATCCCGGGGGAGTTACCCTCGGCGCTCCCTTCGAAGAGGATCTGCTCGCCGATGCAGATACCCAGACACGGGACCCCGGACATGAGACGATCTCTGATCTCCTCCCTGTAGGGGAGGAGTCTCTCCACGGTGCTGTCGAAAGCGCCGACGCCGGGGAACATGATGCATTCCGCGTCCAGGAGTTTGGACATGTCGCTGACTACCTCTACCTTCGCACCGGCGAGTTCGAGTGCTTTCCTGATGGAATGGATGTTCCCTACGCCATAATCGGCCATGGTGATGTTCACAGTCGTCTTCCGCGCCTCCGAGATTACGCCTCCTGATTAGGGGCAGAAGATAAAAAGACTTGCCGTCGGCGGGACAATGTTCCAGATGCAGGAATCTGTCAGAATGACATCCGTTCCAGCATCCCAATCCTCTGCTGCAGCAGGGCGACGATTGCATCCGCCCGCCCGGGATCGAAATATCCGCGGTCCGAGAGGATTCTGCGGGCGTCGTCTACGGACTTGTCCAGCGAATCGAAATCAATCCAATCCAAAGACTTCACCAATCCCAGTTCCCTGTCGAACGTCTTCGCGAACGGTTTGCACGTCTGGCACATATCGTCCGGGATGCTGTCCGGCGGCTCGTCGAACCCGAGACACGACCCCGTGTCGAACACCGGGATCGTGGATATGTACTCCAGGGTATCCGAATCGCGCATCAGTCCGAAGTTGTTCAGATGGCGGTCGCGGTTCATCAGGATGTAGTCCGCGACTATCATCCTGTCAAGGTCTTCAGAGACGTCGAGACCGAGTCTCCCGCAGCATACGACGTAGTGGTCGTATGCGGAGCTGCGGTTGTCCTTCCCGAACTCCGAGTACACCTGATATGCACTCACCATCTCCGTCCCCCCGTCCGCGAGGTCCGCACACGAGGAATATGGGACACCCATGTCCCAGATTACCGAATATTCTGCATGGGGGATTCCCAGTCTCTCCATAACCTTGGATGCGACGGCCTCGTTGAAGACCTGCTGACGGCACGGGGATCTCTCCGAAGCGGATTTGATGAGACGGCGTTCCCCGCCGACGATTCTCCACCTCTTCATCAGGTCCCCGTTGGCAGTCAGATCGGGGGAACGCATATCGGCCGGACCGTTTCCGCACCCCTTCCCGAACATCATATCCCCTATATCCTCGGAGAACGGGTTACCGAAATAATTCACGTCGGACCATCCCGCATCGGAATCCGCAGGGCGGATCCAATAGTGGTCCGAAAGGCTCAGCCCCATGGACCCCGGGAGCAGGGGGAGGACGTTCGGGATCCCCATAGCATCCAGGAAAGCTCCGATATTCTGACGGGTCCCGGGCACGGCGCGGTCCCTCCACCATGCCGCGAGTTTGAGGCGGTCCGCCCTCCCGGACGTCGTCGTCCCGGGAGGAAGGTGCTCCGGACACCTAACGCGGCCGAACTCCGGCTCGCCGGTGCCGTATACGGACACGTCGGCGACCTCCGTGTCCCTGTGCATCAGGATGCAGTCCATGGAAACCGGATGTGCGTCAGAGAAGACTCATCTCTTCTCTTCGGACAGGATGTCCTCGATGGCGTCGGTCATCCTCTTGTTGAGTTCCTCGGTCCCGACGGTGGGGCGGACGCAGTTCTCGGTCCTCCTCTTGGAACCGAAGTCGCGGATGAGGATGCCCCTCTGCTTCATGCCCTCGACGAGTTTCGCGTGGTCTATGGGCGATTTCGCGAGGATGAAGTTGGCATCGGACGGATAGGGTTCGAATCCCAGAGATTTCAGTTTCGCGGCGAGTTTCGGCCTCTGGTCGGCCACCATCTCGACGCTTCTCTTTATGAACGACTGGTCCTTCACGGCGGCGATGGCCGCGCCCTCGCTGATCTTGTTGAGGGAATAAGGCACCTTCACGGCGTTCAGCATGTCCGCCACCTTGAGGTTGGAGGCCATGTATCCGATCCTGAAGGCCGCCATCGCATACGCCTTGGAGAACGTCTTGGAGACGACGAGGTTCTCGAACTCGTCCACCTTGTCGATCATGGTCCATCCCGCGTACTCCGAATAAGCCTCGTCGAGCACGACGATCCCCTCGTGCCTCGAGAGGATCTCCTCGATGTCCTTCTTCCTGAAGCAGTTCCCGGTGGGGTTGTTGGGCGTGGGCATGATGAGGACGCCCCTGCTGTCCTCGCCTTTGCCGACCATGGCGTCCACGTCAAGCTGGAAGTCCTCAGTCAGTTCCACCTCACGCATCTTCCCGGAGGCGAGGTCGGTGAAATAGGAGTAGAGGGAATAGGAGGGATACGGCTGCGTGACCGACGTCTGTCCAGGCTCCACGAATGTGGTGAAGATGGTGTTGAGCATCTCGTCGCTGCCGTTACCGGCCACGAAGTTCTCCCTCTTCAGACCGTACATCTCCGCCAGGGCGTCCCTGAGTCCGTCGGAATAGGTGTTGGGATAGCTGTTGGTGTCGACCTTCAGATCCCTCAGGTACGCCTCGGCGGCGGGGTTGGATCCCAGGACGTTGATGTTGGTATCCATCCTGAGTGCGTCTCCCACGGAGGGATTGTAGTACATCGTCAGTTCCCTGACGCTCTTCCTCATCCAGCTTCTGTCCATCGTATCACTCCACGAGTCTCTCGATGGGCATGGTGAGGATGCCCTTCGCACCGATCTTCTTCAGGTCGGATACGACGCGGTAGCTGTCATCGCCGGAGATGACCGCCTGCACGGCCACCCATTCGTCGTTCCCCGCGATGTTGACGACCGTGGGTCCCCCGATACCGGGGATGATCCTCTCCACGTCCTTCAGCATGCTCCTCTTCACGTCAGCCATGATGTACTTCCTGCCGTCGGCGTCGAGGACGGAGCGGATGGCGTCGAGGATCTCGGTGATCCTCTCCTTCTTGACGGTATCCGAAAGGACTTTGGCGGTGGTGAATACGGCCGCCTCGGACTCGATGACCGTGTCGATCTCCTTGAGGCGGTTCATCCTCAGGGTGTTGCCGGATGCAACGAGGTCGGAGATGGCGTCGGAGACGCCGAGACGGGGCATGATCTCCGCCGCGCCCTGCACGAAGACGATCTCCGCGGCGATCCCCTTCTTCCTGAAGTAGTCCGCGGTGAGTTTCGGGAAGGAGGTGGCGACGCGGATGCCGTCCTCCATCTTCCCGGTCTGCGCTATGGCGGAATCCTCGGGGGCCGCGATGGAGAGCCTGCACTGTCCGAACCTGAGGCTCAGGACGTTCTCCAGATCCTTTCCGGCCTCGGCTGTGACATCCTCTCCGGTGATACCGAAATCCACGGCTCCGGAAGCGATGAAGATGGGGATGTCCTGCGCGCGGACGAAGAACACCTCGAGGTCGAGGTCGGGGACTTTGATGTTGAGTTTTCTCCCCCAGTCCTCTCCGAGGCTGATCCCCGCCTTGGTTATCAGCTCGATGGACCTCTCGTTGAGCCTGCCCTTGTTGGGGATGGCCATTTTGACTGTCATGGTTCCACCAATTGCGGTATAATAATTAATTATAACCATGGACAGGGCCCGCATCTCCCGGAACCGCACGGAAGGATAACGGAGACTTGCGCCGGACCGGAAACATCCGTATCGGGGATCCCGGCGGAGACGGGATACGGCCCGCCGGATGATGCGGTCCCGGCGGCGGAAATATACCGGCACGATGTGCCGGATTCACATCTGGCACATTATATGCGGCTGTAGAAAACTAGATGGAAAAGATCCGGCGGATGCGGAGACCCGCCGGAATAGAAGATTTTCAGAGGATGCCTTTCTTGTAAGCGTACTCGGCATTCAGAATGGAACCGCCGGCGCCTCCCCTGAGGGTGTTGTGGGAGACGACCCACATCTTGTAGTATCCGTTGCTGCAGCGGATCCTGCCGACGGAGGACGCCATTCCCCTGGCCCTTGCGGGGGAACCCGCGAACACATCATAAATGGGCTGCGGGCGGTTCTCCTCGGACCTGACGATGATGGGCTTCTCGGGTGCGGAGGGAAGTCCCAGTTTCTGGGGTTCGCCCCTGAACGAGGCGAGGGTCTCCGCGACCTCCTCCACGGAGGGAGCGCCTTCCATGGACATGGTGAGGGCCTCGGTGTGTCCGTCGACCACGGGCACCCTGGCACAGTTGGCCATGACCTTGAAACCGGCATACCTGAACTCTCCGCCGGAGTAGGTCCCTAGCATCTTGGCGAGCTCGGACTCCATCTTCTCCTCCTCGTGGCTGATGAAGGGGATGACGTTCCCGACGATGTCGAGGGAAGGCACTCCGGGATATCCCGCGCCGGAGATCGCCTGATAGGTGGACACGAAGACCTCCTTCAGACCGTAGGCGTCGTTGAGGGCGCGGAGGGGCACCACGATGCCGGTGGAGGAGCAGTTCGCGTTGGTGACGATGTATCCGCCGTCCGCATAGGTCTCCTGGTCCTTCACGGAGCAGAACTGGTCGGTGTTGACCTCGGGCACGATGATGGGGACGTGGGGGTCCATCCTGTGGGACCCGGCGTTGGTGAAGACCGCGACCCCCTTCTTCGCGAGCTCGGTCTCGGTGGGTCCGGCGAGGTCGCTGGGTATTCCCGAGAACGCGATCCTGCAGGATTTCGAGATGTGGTCGAGGTCCATCTTGGAGATCCTCCTGTCGAGGGTCTCCTGACTGTATTCGTAGTCGCGGACCTTCAGTGTGTCCCCGAACCTCTTCCCGTCGGACTTCTCCGATGCATACAGGCCCTCCACCTCGAAATAGGGGTGGTCCTCCAGCATCTCGACGAACCTCTGACCGATCATCCCGGTCGCACCAAGCACAGCCACCTTGACCTTGCCCATAACAAAAACCCTCTGGAAACGGAATAGGTACGGAAGTTCAGTTCCCGCCGTTGTCGTAGATCTTCTTCTGCCTCTCCTTGGAGATGCTGAGAATGACGTTGGCGATCTGCTCGGCCTCCTCCTCGGTGAGACTGACTTCGGTGCAGAGATTGAGATACCTCTCGACGATCTCCTGTCCCTTGGCCTCGTCCCAATAACTCTGTCCGCTGCGTTTCTTGGCCTTGGCGAGTTCGTCGGTTATGTCGACGCGGGTCGCTATGAGATCTATGATCTGACCGTCGATCTCCTCGATCTCGTCCCTGAGTTCCTTGGTCGATACAGGCTGATCCATTGTCTGCCCTTCCTTACGGGAACATCCTATAAAGCGCGTTTATAAATTTCTATCTGGGACCCGGCAGGGCGGCCGCAGGATACATCCGTGTACGGAAGAATGCATCGCTGGACAGGAACAGACTTATTAACGGAAATGCGCATCGTCCGGACCATGGACCGCATCCTCAGAATGTTCGAGAAATATCCGTCCCAGGGGGCCGTGGCCGCCCTTATGCTCAGGCAGGGCATCGGAGTGAGGGACGGGGACGCCTACTGCGGCGACGTGAAGCAGTCCGATGCGGCTATCGCCCGTGCGGCGGGCGTGGACAGACGCGTCGTGCGTTCGACCATCGACAGGATATCGTCCAAACCGGAACTGCTGGCACTTTTCTCGAAGATACGCCCGATGCTCCTCCTGTCCGAAGCCTCGTCCGAGATCGGATGCTCCTCGATAGAGGTCATCCCCACCGATGCGACGATGCCCGGGATCATGGCGGGGATCATGGATGTCCTCTACTGCGCGGGGATCAACGTGAGGCAGGCTGTCGTCAGCGACCCCGTCGACGAGAAGACCTCCCACCTCATCATCGTGGCCGACGGCACCCTCCCGGGGGACGTCGTCTCCGCGGTCAGGAACTGCCGCGGCGTCGCCAGCGTCATCATAAAGTGAATATCTGGCACATTGCGGACGCTCTCATACGGCCCCTCAGACGCATACGCGCGCGGTGCGCGCACATTTAATTATGAACACACCCTACGACCGCGCATTATGACAGAACCTAGGAAAGCCAGCCTGGAACGCAGCACGCGCGAGACCAAGGTGTCCGTCGGCATGAACATCGACGGCAGCGGGGATTTCGACGTGGAATGCGACATCCAGTTCCTCAAGCACATGACGGAGACGTTCGCCAGATACGCGGGTTTCGACCTCGTCCTCAGAGCCGGGGGCGACAACGAGCACCACGTGATAGAGGACACCGCCATCGCCATGGGCGAAGCGGTGAAGAAGGCGCTGGGGGATGCCCCGGTGGAGAGGACCGCATCCTGCATCCTCCCCATGGACGACGCCCTCGTCATGGTGTCCCTGGACCTCGTCGACCGCCCCTATGCGGACATCGACTGCCCGGATCCCCTCTACACCCACTTCTTCAGGAGTTTCGCCATGTCCGCCGGCATCACCCTGCACATAGTGCAGATCCGCGGATTCGACGAACACCACATCGTCGAGGCGTCCTTCAAAGCCCTGGGAAAGGCCCTGTACGGCGCGACCCGCCCCCGCGCGGCGCTTCTGAGCACCAAAGACGCAGTGAAGATGAACCGATGCTGGCGAAAAGGGTGATCCCCTGTCTCGACGTGAAGGACGGAAAAGTCGTCAAAGGGACTGAATTCGTCAACCTCCGCGACATCGGATATCCGCCGGAGCTCGCGGAGATATACAGCAAAGAAGGTGCCGACGAGATAACCTTCCTGGACATCGCCGCATCCAAGGAATCGAGGGGCACCACCCTCGACCTGGTGAGGGAGACGGCCGAGAGGGTCTTCGTGCCCCTCACCGTGGGCGGGGGCATCCGCACCGCGGAGGATGTGCACGCGGCGCTGCTGGCGGGTGCCGACAAGGGGTCCATGAACTCCGCGGCCGTGAAGAACCCCGACGTGATCTCGGAATCCGCCGCCAGGTTCGGAAGGCAGTGCATAGTGGTCGCGGTGGATGCGAAACGCACCAAGAACACGAAGAGCGGATACGAGGTCTTCGTGAAGGGCGGTTCCGAACCCACCGGGATCGATGCCCTCGAATGGGTCGCCGAGGCCGAGGACAGAGGCGCGGGGGAGATCCTCCTCACCTCCATCGACGCCGACGGGACCAGGAAAGGATACGACATAGAACTCACCAAGGCGGTCGTCGACGGCACGAACATCCCCGTAATAGCATCCGGCGGATGCGGGACGGTGGACGACATCTACAGGGTGTTCGCCGAGACCGACTGCGACGCGGCCCTCGCCGCGTCCATCTTCCACTACCGCGAATACACGGTGGCGCAGGTACACGATTATCTCAGGGAAAGGGGGATCGAGGTAAGATGACGGAGATACCCAAACTCAAATACGACGAAAAAGGACTGATCCCGGTGATCGTCCAGGACTGCAGGACCAACGAGGTCCTCATGATGGCCTACTCCAACGAGGAGGCCGTGAAACTGATGTACGAGACGGGCTACACCCACTTCTGGAGCCGCAGCAGGCAGAAGATGTGGAAGAAAGGGGAAGAATCGGGCCACGTCCAGAAGATCCTCTCGATACAGGCCGACTGCGACGACGACACCCTCCTGGTGAGGGTGGAGCAGACCGGCGTTGCCTGCCACACGGGGAACCCGTCCTGCTTCTACAAACTGATCTACGGCAGCACCGACAGGACCGCGGCCATCATCCCGGACCTCGTGAGGACGGTGAAGGACCGCAGGGAGAACCCGTCCGAGGAGAGCTATACCTGCAAACTCTTCGCCGACGAGACGAAGATGTGCAAGAAGATCGTGGAAGAGGCCGCCGAGGTCGCCCTTGCGGTCAAGGACCACGACCCGGACGAGATCGCCGGCGAAACCTCCGACCTCATCTACCACACGCTCGTGGCCCTCGTGAAGGAAGGCATCGACCCCGAGGACATCTTCGCGGAACTGACGGAGAGACACTCATGAGGGCCGATCTGCACACCCACTCCATATTCAGCGACGGGGAGCTCATCCCCGCGGAACTCGTGAGGAGGGCGATGGTCCTCGGACACGACGTGATCGCCATAACCGACCACGTGGATATGACCAACGTGGAATTCGTGGTGAAGAACGTGGTGAAGGCCGTCGACCTCTGCGAGGATTACATCAGGGTCATCCCCGGGGTCGAGATCACCCACGTCCCTCCCGGAAAGATAGCCGAGGTGGCGAAACAGGCCAGGAGATACGGCGCGAAATGGGTCGTCGTCCACGGCGAGACCGTGACCGAACCCGTCATGCCCGGGACCAACAGGGCCGCCGCCGAGAACCCCGACATCGACATACTGGCACATCCGGGATTCATCACCCTGGACGAGGCCCAGGCGGCCAAGGACAACGGCGTCATCCTCGAGATCACCGGGAGGATGGGGCACAACATCACCAACGGCCACGTCTGCAACATGGCACGCGCCGTCGGTGCGGACATGGTCATCGACTCCGACACCCACGCCCCCGAGAACCTCATGGACGAGGCCGCCGCAAGAACGGTCGCGCTCGGAGCGGGACTCACCGAGGCGGAGGCGGAGAAGGCGCTCCACGTGACTCCTTACGAAGCCGTAAGAAAACTCTGAACAAGACGGCCGGGAACGGCCGTCACTCATCTTCTTTTTCGAGATCCCCGCGGATCTTCTTCATGACCTCGTCCATATAGAGGTCGCGCCCCTCGTCGTGGAGGCGTTCGTCCTCCACCAGGAGCAATTCGTAGAATTCCTTGTCCGACAGGGGTTCGGTACCCTTTTCCTTCTTGGGATCCGACATAGTGCCCTTCCCATCGCCCTCATCCGTATTATCGTTTCCCTTCCGGAAAGGGATAGATTAAAACGTGGTCCCGCCATCGGAACCCCCATGCCCAAGATTGCCCTGATCGGCGGTTCCGGAATCTACAATCCCGACAATTTCGAACTCATCGAGGAAGTCTTCCCCGACACCCCCTACGGAAAACCCTCCGACCCCATCATGATCGGAAGGATCAACGGAGTGGAGGTCGCATTCCTCTTCAGACACGGCAAGAGCCACCAGCACCCGCCGTCCTCCGTCCCCTACAGGGCCAACATGTACGCCCTCTGGAAACTCGGATGCGAGTACATCATCTCCGCCTGCGCCGTCGGATCCCTCAAGGAGGAATTCAGGCCCGGGGACCTGGTCATCGCGGACCAGTTCATCGACTGGACGAAGAAGAGGGATTACACCTACTTCATGGACAGGACCGTCCACATCTCCATGCCCGACCCCTGCTGCCCGTATATGAACGGGATCTTCGCGGAGACCGCGAAAGAGATGGGCATCCCCTACCACCTCGGAGGGACCTACGTGTGCATCGAGGGCCCCAGATTCTCCAACAGGGCCGAGAGCAACATGTTCCGCCAGTTCGGAGACATCGTCGGAATGACGATGGTCCCCGAGTGCCAGCTCGCGAGGGAGCTGGGTATGTGCTACTGCAGTCTCGCCACCGTCACCGATTACGACTGCTGGAAGGACGAGGACGTCACCATCGACATGGTCATGAAGACCATGGCGGAATGCCTCGACAAAGTCCTGAGACTCCTGGAACTCGGTCTCCCGAAGATCGGGAAGAAGAACTGCAGCTGCGCCGCCGCGGCGGACGGATGCGGTTCCCTCAAAGAAATCCAGTGAACCCGCGGGGCCCCCGGGCCCCGCTCTTTTCCCCTGCGATGGCACAATGAAATACAGGTAACGCCATCGTCAGAACGAATGAGGATCGTCATCAGAGGAACCGTCCAGGGCGTTGGTTTCCGCCCTGCAGTCTACCGCACCGCCGTCTCGCTGGGTCTCCGCGGCAGCGTATGCAACAGCGGTTCCGAGGTCGTCATCGACGTGGATGACGGCGATGCATTCCTCGGGGGATTCCTGAAGGAACTCCCTCCCCTCGCATCGATTGAGAGCGTGGAGAAATCCCCTTCCGAGATCGACCCTTCCGTAACCGGTTTCTCCATAAGGGAATCGGATTCCGGAACGGGGGAAGGAGCATCGATCCCTGCGGACACGGCCGTATGTGCCAGATGTCTGGAAGATATGCGTTCCGGCAGAAGGAAAGGGTACCCGTTCACGACCTGCACCGACTGCGGACCCCGCTTCACCCTGCTGAGATCCCTCCCCTACGACCGCACCCGCACCGCGATGGATGCATTCCCCGTATGTCCGGTCTGCGGGAAGGAATACGCCGACCCTGCCGACAGAAGATTCCACCATCAGACCGTATGCTGTCCGGAATGCGGTCCCGAATACCGTCTCGTCGGCAGGAACGGGGACACCGTCCCCTGCGGAGAGCCCATCGCGGCCTTCGCGGAACACCTCCGGAAAGGGGAGATAGGGATAGCGAAGAGCTGGGGAGGGATGCACATCTGCTGCGTCCTCGGATCCGTATCCCGTCTGAGGGAGTGGTACGGGAGACCCAGCAAACCATTCGCGATAATGGTCCGCGACAGGGAAGCCGCCGAAAGATACTGCCGCATCGCACCGGAGGAGATGGGGGAACTCCTCTCCCCGCACCGCCCCATCGTCCTTCTGGAAAAGAAAGACTCGGATGTTACGGACTGCCTGTCCCCCGGCCTCGATACAGTCGGAGTCTTCCTGCCGTACACGGGTATGCAGCACATCCTCTTCGACAGACTCGGGGAGGATGCGCTCGTGATGACTTCCGCCAACGTGCCCGGCGAACCGATGATACTGAACGACAGCGAGATCCTCGGAATGAAGGCGGACGTCTACCTCCTCCACAACCAGGAGATCGTCAACAGGGCCGACGACAGCGTCCTCCGCATGTGCGGGAACGACAAATTCTATATCAGGAAATCCAGGGGCGCCATCCCCTCGTACTACTCTGTGCCGATGTCCGGCGACGCCGCCGCGGTGGGTGCGCAGGAGAATCTTACGGGCGCCGTATCGTCCCGCGGCAGGGTCTATCCGACGCAGCACATCGGCAACGGCGAAGGCATCGGCGTACCGGAATATCTGGAGGAGGCGGTGAGGCTGCAGATCTCCCTGACCGGATGCACCCCGCAGATCGTCGCGGAGGACCTCCACCCCGCATACCTCAACAGACCCTTCGCGCACCGCCTCGCCGAGGAATACGGTGCGGAACTGACGGATGTGCAGCACCACCACGCCCACGTGGCATCGCTGATGGCGGACCGCGGAGACATATCCCATATGACCGCACTCGCCCTCGACGGCACCGGACACGGCGACGACGGGGCCGCGTGGGGAGGCGAGGTGATGTCCTGCGATTACCGCGGATACGAACGTCTGGCACATCTGGAATACATCCCCCTCCTGGGCGGTCAGAAGGCCGTCCGCGACATCAGGAGACTGAGACTTGCGATAGACATGATGAACGGCGACGAGAGTACGACGGGCTTCTCGGATTCGGAACTGTCCGTGCTGTCCAAACTCTCCGGCAGGAGCGTGAAGACATCTTCCTTCGGAAGGATCCTCGATGCCCTCGCCTACTCCCTCGGCGTATGCAGCACCAGGACTTACGACGGCGAACCCGCCATGAGACTCGAGGCGCTCCTGGCCAGGGGGAAGTACGTCGAAGGGTTCGAAACCTGCACCGAGAACGGCATCATCCGCACCGCCCATCTGTTCTCCGGGATCGAGAAATACCCAAACAAAGCGGATGCGGCGTATTCCGCCGTCCGGAGCATCGTCTCCGAGATGGTGGATTCCGCCGCAGATAAGGCGGATGCCGACGGGGAGGATTACATCGGCATCACCGGAGGAGTCTCCTACGACGTGCCAATCGTCAGGATGGCGGAGGAATCGGCGGAGAAAAGAGGGAAGAGACTGCTGTGCCACACCCGTGTCCCCAACGGGGACGGGGGCATATCCACGGGACAGGCCGCCGTGGCCCTCGGAAGGCTCTGACGGCGCTTCCGAACATATGGATGTATACTCCAACAGTAAGACGGTTTATCTATCGGGGGATTATACTTCCATCCATAGAGAAACGCCCGAATCTACGTTTCCGAAACGGGGAATCCGATGAAAAATACCTTGTTCGTGCTGCTCGACGGAATGGAAGACGACCCCAACCCGGAACTCGGCGGAAAGAAGCCCTACGAGGCCGCCGACATGCCTTTCATACGGAGCAAGGCCCCGTACCTCAACTGGACCACCGGAAGGGGATATACCCAGCTGTTCCTGAACGAGTTCTGGACCGGACACCCTCCCGACATAGCCCGTGCGGCCATAGAGGCTTACGGACTCGGGATGGACATGTCCCACGGCCGTACGGCGTTCCGTATGAGCCCCGCGTTCATCGACGGGAAGACAGTGCATTGGGCGTACGGGACCGATGACAGGGCGGGGGATCTCGAGGAAAGCGTAAGGAACAACCTCTATCTCCTCGAGGACTGCAACCCCCAGGTGAAATTCTTCGTACACGGGAGATCCGTGATCACGATGGATTGGGAGAAGGAACCCCAGGTGAACACCCCGCAGGCCCCCGTCGACGGCCCCTATATTCCGATAGACGACCCTCTGGGCGAACTCATAGTCAAGGTGGCGTCCGAGAACGACGGTCTCACGGTGTACCCGTGGGGCGTCGGCAGGGCGGGGAAGATCTTCCCGCCGTTCCCGTCCGTCGGGAACATGACCGCGGTATCGGACAGCCCCACCGCATTGGGGATAGCGGCCACGCTGGGACATAAAATACACCTGGTGCCCGAACTCGACGACCGCTTCCCGATAGCTCTCAGGGCCCTCGCCGACGGGAACGTGTTCCTGCATATGGACGAGGTCGACGAATACAGCCATGAGAAGGACGCCCGCAAGAAGATCCGCGTCTTGGAACATATCGATTCGATGATGGAGGAATACTTCTCCGACACCGACAACATCGTGTTCTTCGTGGACCACGGCACATCCTGCGTCACCGGCAGCCATATCCTGATGGACGTCCCGTTCAGGACAAGCGTACAATGTTTCAAAGAGGGCGAGCATGTCGGATTGGACCGTCTCGTCCCCGAAATAATGGAGAGAATGAAATGACCTTCGAACTTCCGCCGTCCCTCGGTATACACGGGGACAGAAAGACCGCCGAGGATATCCTTTCCCGCATATGGGGCAAGAGGGGGATATTCACCTGCACCATAGCCAACACGCTGACCTCCACCATACCTGGCATATCCGAGGCAGGGGACACCCCGGAGCTGACCCTTTTCACCGGTCCGGCCGACGCGGAGCTCCTCATGATGGGGAAGGTCACGTGCATGAAGGGCATCCCGATCAACCCCGGGAACATACCCACGCCCGCCACACTCACCAAAGCGGCCCTGGAACTCTCCGGGATGCCGTTCATGATAATCAACGGCGGGTCGCAGGTGGTCCCGAACATCCCCTGCGTGGAAGTCGGAGGCGTATGCGGGGAGAAGATCACCACGGGGCATGCGATGGACCCCGCCCGCGTGAAGAAAGGGTTCGAATACGGGAAGATCCTGGGAGAGCACCTGGCGAAGACTTACGATTACGTGGTCATCAGCGAGAGCTGCGCCGGGGGCACCACCACCGCTCTTGCCGTACTCCTCGCCATGGGCACGGTCAGGGAGAACCTTGTGAGCAGTTCCTCCCCCAAGAATCCCAAGCAGTTCAAGTGGGACACGGTCATGGAAGGACTGAATGCCGCCGGCATCGGGATTGGAGATCTCGCCGACGACCCCCTGAAGGCCGTCGCACACGTGGGAGACCCCATGATGCCCGTCAACATCGGGATCCTCGTCGGTGCCGCGAAGCACGTTCCCGTCATCGTCGGCGGAGGAACGCAGATGGCGCCCATCATGGCGGCAGCGGTGAAACTCGAACCTTCCATCATCGGGAATTTCATGCAGGGGACCACCAGGTGGCTCCTCTCGGACCCCAACTCCAATATGGAGAAGCTCGCAGAGGCCATCTCCCCGAAGATACCGATCGTCAACATCAACATGGACTACTCCAAGAGTCCCTACGAGGGCCTGCAGGCCTACGAATGGGGCTACATCAAGGAAGGCGTGGGCTGCGGAGGATCCTCCGTCGCAGCCGTCATCGGCAGCGCCGGAAAGATCGACTGCGACAAGATATTGGATAAAGTCCACGAGATCTACCGCGGGATAATGAACTCCGACTGAACGCCGGAGTATTCCTTTCGGAAGGAAATATCATCCTTGATCCGACGTAGTTGGATGATATTTCCATCTTTCGTATATATACTCTCTAAGTCAGTATATAACTGGTAACACGAATTTCAGATTCAGTAGCAAACCAGTTATTCGTAAAAAGAATAAAAACGGCAATAGGCCGAAGGGAATTTCAGAACTCTTCCTCTACCTCGATCGGGCAGAAGTGTTCATCGAGGAGATCGAGCTCGCGGGAGATCCTCTCGTTCCTGCAGCGGGAACATTCGGGCTCTTTGTGGAGCAGTTTTTTAAGCTCGCACCCAAGACGATCGAAATCGACGATTCTGCCGCATCTGCAGTAGATTTTCTGGAAAGAAGACGGGCCAGAGTCATAAATCAAGCTGTTTCTGATGCAATCGAGCGGCATAAATGGATCCGGGGCTACGATGTCCGACAACTGATTTATCCTCCAGTTTTAATTCGAGCACCCTAGAAGTATCCACGTCCCAACCGATGCTTCAGAGGCGGACTTCCCCATCCTATCCTTAGCATATAAGCATTGTGCAGAGACAATTTTAAGCCAATTAAAAACGGCTTGAACAACATGTGTTAACCCCTGTTTTTCAATCAGAGGTTTTAAATAATAGAATGTATGCCGTTTTCCGGGTTTTTTCCGCCGGAAAACGGCTGAAAAGTTTTTCCGGCTCAGAGTCCGAGAGCCTTCTTCCCGGGGAAGACGGCCCTGTCGCCGAGCCTGTCCTCGATCCTAAGGAGACGGTTGTACTTGGCCGTCCTCTCTCCCCTGCAGGGCGCCCCGGTCTTGATCTGTCCGGTGCCCCATCCGACGCAGAGGTCGGCGATGGTGGTGTCCTCGGATTCCCCGGACCTGTGGGAGACGACGACCCTGTATCCGTTCGCGGCGGACATCTCGCAGGCATCCTGCGCCTCCGAGACGGTACCAATCTGGTTGACCTTGAGGAGGAGCGCATTGGCCGCACCTTTCTTTATGCCGTCCGCGAGACGCTTGGAGTTGGTGACGAAGAGGTCGTCGCCCACGATCTGCACCCTGTTCCCGACGGCCTTGGTGAGTTCCGCGGTGGTGGCGTAGTCGTTCTCCTCGAACGGATCCTCGATGCTTATCAGAGGGAATGCGTCGATGACGGACCTGTAGTGGTCCACGAGCTCGCCTGCGGTGAAGGAGAATCCGTCCACATTGTACTTCCCATCCTCGAAGAATTCGGAGGATGCGGCGTCGATGCCGAGGCATATGTCCTTTCCGGGTTCGTAACCCGCGGCGGAGATGGCTTCTACGATGGTCTCCAAGGCCTCGGAGACTGTATTCACGGGCGGCGCGAATCCGCCCTCATCGCCGACATTGATGGCGGAAACGCCGTACTTGGACTTCAGGAGGCTCTTGAGCGACGCATAGGTCTCGGCGGCCATCCTGAGGCACTCGGAGAAACTGGATGCCCCGACGGGGATAATCATGCATTCCTGCACCTTCAGGTTGCCTCCGGCGTGCTTCCCTCCGTTGATGATGTTGAACATGGGGACGGGGAGGGTCGCATGGTCCTTCCCGATATACTCGTAGAGCTCCTGTCCGTTCACGAAGGCCCCCGCCTTCGCGACGGCGAAGGATACTGCGGTGGTGGCGTTTCCTCCGAGCCTCTTCTTGTTGTCGGTGCCGTCGATCTCGTTCATGGCGGCGTCGATGCCCTTCTGGTCGGAGGGATCCATTCCGACAATGGCCTTGGCGATGTCCGTGCGCACGTTCTCCACGGCCTTCAGGACGCCTTTCCCGCCGTACCTGTCCCCTCCGTCGCGGAGTTCGTGGGCCTCGTACATCCCGGTGGACGCCCCGGACGGGGCGATTGCCGAGATATCATGTCCGCAGACGGTGACGACCGCCTCCACGGTAGGGTTTCCCCTGGAATCGAGTACCTCTCTTGCCCAAACCTTCTCTATCTTTGCCGTATTCATTCCTCCTTGTACAGTGTCATCATGTTTGTCAGGACATCCCTCTCGTTCTTCCTGAGGACATCCCCGTCCACGGAAGTCAGGAAGGTGAACCTGTGCTTTTCGTTCCTGATCGCCAGGATTTCCTTGAGGGCGGTGAACGTCCTGTCCGTCCCGCAGTGGTCTATTATGTCGTCCAGATCGTCGAGCGCGACGACGGGGTAGCCGGAGTTCTCTATGAACTTCCTGACCTCGCCGATCATGGTGCCGAGCGGATAGAAACTCCCTTTGAGGGTATACACCCCCGCACCCTTGTCGAGACCGAACCTCTCCCTGGCGACCTTCGCCCTGGATGCGGTGATCAGGAATATGCTGTATCCCGCCATGGAAAACGCCTGCATGATCTCCAGGACCGTGCGGGGATTCTCCTGGAAGAAGACGTAGGACTCTCCGAAGGAGATCCCTCTCCTGACGAGTTCGTCGTTGGGGTTCGTCATCCGCCTCCCCGAATCCGAGTTCTCGATGCGTTTCTCCTTCGGAAGGGCGGCGTTGAGCGCATTCACGAGGTCTGCCGACGAGAACGGTTTCACCAGTTCCGCCTTGACGAATATGCAGCTTTCCGGCACCGACTCGGTGCTGCCGCGGATCACGATGACGGCGGGACCGTTCTCGGCTCTCTGCCTGCGGACTCTCTTGCTCTCGGGTTCCGTCTCCCAGGCCTCGAGATCGTTCAGAAATGACATACCGGTGCCGCCGGACACGGCGGTATCCAGAATTATCATGAGACGGTCGCTCTCCGTACGGACGGCGTCCATCGCCTCCTCGGGCGTATCCGCAAAAATATGCTCCATCCCGTTCTTCCCGAGAACGTCCGTGAGCATATTCCTCATGCCTTCCCTGTCCTCGATAATCAGAGCCTTCATCAGAGATCTCCCGGATGTCCACACTATCAGGTCGACGTATATTAAGAATGGGAACGGAGGGTGTCGGAAGCAGGCCGGCACACGTCGGCCGTACAAAACAAGTCTGCGACTGATTAAGAGATTTAGACATACCGGCGCACCGGGGGATGACCCCCGGATGCATCCGGCGAGACCGGAGAGCGGAAACTCACTGTTTCCTGCTCTCTTTCGCTTTCGGCCTCAGGTTACTGTATCCACATTTGCGGCACTTGGACGCCTTGGGGGGGTTCGTCGCATAGCAGTTCATGCAGACGGACTTGTCAAGGAGCCTGCGCTCAGCCTCTTTGAAACGGGCCATTTATTATTCCTCTGCCAAGCCAATAGGCAGGGAATATAAAACCCTTACCAATCCAGCGCCCCTCCCGTCCGCGGCCCGCAGAGTACCTGAGACCGAAGGGAGGATCGGAAATCCGGGCCGGAATACGGGACGGTTCACTTCTTCGCGAACGGATTGCGGAACACCGTGGTGTCGGCCACATCGCATGCCGTGCGGCCTCTCATCATCAGCGCCGCCAACGCGACCATTATTACGCTTCCCAGCAGGTCGGCCCTCAGATCGTCCAATGTATCGAAGTCCCCGTACACCATGACGCTCTGTCCGATGATCACATCCACGTATCCCTCCATGACCTCCCATATCCCGCCGAACGCGAGGGAGATCATCAGGGTATAACAGTGGATGGCGGCGCTGGAACCCAGCGTGACACCGGCAGGGGAGTGTTTCTCCACGAGGCACAGTGCCAGGAACACGATTCCTCCGACGCTCATGGACGACAGGACGTGTCCGAAGAATCCCCACCACGGGATCTCCGGATCCATGTAGAATCCGAGGCACAGGGATATGGTGTAGATGTACACATCCGCGATTAGGAGGAAATTGAACCACCAGGGCATCTTCACGGCGTTCAGGAGCCTGAGGACAGGGATTACGCAGGAGATGAGGGCGAATGCGATGCAGGTCGCCTCGAGGTACCATGCGGGGTGCCACTTCAGGCCGCGGGCGATGCCGCAGGCCACTGTCAGGAACATCGCCGCGAAGATGGCCTCCTCAATGACCCAGACGGCGATTGTGAAGCGTCTGTCGCCCTTCTCCGTCATCTGCATCATTCCCGCACCTCCAGGGATTCGCGGGAGAGGTAGAAACCCTTCCCCTTCATACGGCGGACGATCACTGCCGCGGCCACTAATGAAAGGACCAATCCGGTGAACAGGTAGGCGAGCTCGTCCATGAAGAAGAACGTCTCCCCCAGCTGATCCTTGTTGAATACCGAGAGCGCCACGAGCATCAGGGATGTGAAGGCCTCGCTGGTGAACACCAGGAATCCTCCTATGAGGAACCTGTTGAGTCTGGAACCGAACAGGACCGCGATCGCCGCGACCGCCACATATGCCAGGGGATAGGAGATGCACCAGGTGACTATGCCTTCGACGTGCGCATATATCTTCTTCTCGCTGCTGAAGACCGCCTCCAGATTTCCTTCGGCGTCATAGGTGTATGAACTGTATATTTCGCCGGTGAAATTGAGGACGTACAGGAGGATCAGAGACATAATCAGCATTATGAGCGCCGAGAAAAGCGGTATCCTCGGATCCAGCGGGACCTGTCTGCCGCAATACATCAGCACGGCATACAGAACCGCTGCGATGAGTGCGAACATTGTGACGACCGTATCATCCTCATAAAGACCCAATGCCACCAAGAGCACGGCCACGGCCATCGAAATGCAGTATGCGGCGGTTCCTTTCATCTACATAGAGCATTGGCACCTTGTTTAAAAATGTAAGCAGTACAGTACGATTCTTTATCAATGCGCAGATGCAT